>NZ_JAYMSC010000027.1:0-127557 GCF_038900775.1 Paraburkholderia sp. JHI869 | reverse complement strand
ACCGAGGAGAGCACGGCCGTCGTCATCGCCGGCACGGCGAGGCCCATGCCGGAGGGAATCAGCAGGAAGGCGAGCAGCACGAAGGCGAGCGGCGTCGACGCGTCCACGCTAATTAATAGCGCGTAGCCCGCACCCGCGATGAGCGCGCCGACGATCATCGGCCGGCGCGTGCCGTAATGCGCCACCACATGGCCGCTCACAATGTTCGACAGGAGGAAGCCGCCCGTGAGCGGGATGAACGCGAGACCCGCCTGCAACGGCGTTTCGCCCCGCGCATGCTGCAGGTAAAGCGCAAGCACGAACACGGTGCCGTAATACGTGAGATTCACGCAGATACCGAACAGCACCGCCGCGCTGAACGTGCGATTGCGCAGCATGGCGAGCGGCAGCATGGGGTCGCGTGTGCGCGCTTCGAGCGAGACGAACGCAAAGCCCGCGACGAGCGCAAGCGCAAAGCCGCCCGCCACGGCCCAGTGCAGGAAACCGAGCGGCCGCCATTCGATCACGGCGCCCGTAAAGGCCGTGAGCGTCACGATGGCGAGCAACTGGCCGCGCATGTCGAGGCTGCGCGCGGCGGGTGCGCTGGCGGCGAAGGAATCGTGCGTATGGCGGCGCGGTGCGGGAATCCACGCGAGCGCGGCCCAGAGGCCCGCCGCGCACAGCGGCAGGTTCACGAGGAAAATGCTGCGCCAGCCGAACGCTGCGATCAGCAGGCCGCCCGCCACCGGGCCGGCGGCGATCGAGATGGCGCCTGCTGCCGTCCAGAAGCCCACTGCGCGCGCTCTGAGTGCCCGGTCATGGCGGCAGGCCTCGTTGAGGAGCGCGAGCGAGTTGGGCAGCATGGCCGCCGCGCCTGCGCCCTGTACCGCGCGCGCGGCGATCAGCATGACCGGATTGGCCGCGAGCCCGCAGGCCAGCGAGGCGAGGGCGAACACCACGAGGCCGGCGGCGTAGAGGCGGCGCGCGCCGTAGCGGTCGCCGAGCACGCCGCCCGAGAGCATCAGCACCGCGAAGGCGAGCGTGTAGGCGTCGACGATCCATTGCAGGCCCGCGACGTTCGCATGGAGATCGGTTGCGATGCGCGCGAGCGCAATATTGACGATGGTGACGTCGAGCTGCGTGACGACGAACCCGACGCTGACGGTCGCGACGATGCGAGTGAGCGCGGGCGTGAATTGGACCGGGCCGGGGACGGGGGTGGGGTGTGAGGTATTCATGCGCCCATGGTAGGACGCCCGCCGGCTTCGACGTTTCAGCGCGAGGTGAATCGTCGAAGCCGCCGGCAAAATGGTGCCGGACCAGTGACGGCTGTCCAGTGTGCGTTCAGAGCGCACTGAGGCGCACTTACTGCTCCCGGTGCGCGTCCTTGAAGAACAGCGTCGTGATCGCGCCGAGCACGCAGATCGCGGCTACGTAGTAAGCCGGCGCGAGCGGCGCGGACTTCATCAGCAGCGCGACGACGATCGGCGTCAGACCGCCGAACACGGCGTATGCCACGTTGTACGAGAACGAGATGCCCGAGAAGCGTACCACGGGCGGGAACGCGTTCACCATGACATACGGCACCGCGCCGATCGTGCCGACCAGCAGCCCGCACAGCGCGTAGAGCGGCATGAGCATCGAGGTGTCCACGGCGATCTGGCGGAACAGCGTGTAGTACGAGATCGCCAGGGCAATGCCGCCGACGGCCAGCACACGGCGCGCGCCGAAGCGGTCCGCAAGCGCGCCCGCGCTCACGCAGCCCACCGTGAGGAAGAGCGTCGCCAGGCAGTTCGCGAGCAGCGACGTGGTGGCGTCGAGATGGAACTGCTTCTGCAGCAGCGGCGGCGTCATGAGGATCACGACGACGATCGCGGCCGAAAGCATCCACGTGAGCAGCATCGAGACGATCACGGCGCGGCCGTGGTCGCGCAGCACGGCCTTGAGCGGAATTTCGTCGGCGAGCGACTTGCGCGCCTTCATCTCCGCGAACACGGGCGTTTCGTGCAGCCACTGGCGCAGATACACGGAGAACATGCCGAACAGCCCGCCAATCAGGAACGGAATGCGCCAGGCGTACGCGGCGATATCGCTCGGCGCGTAGTGATGATTGACGGCCGCGGCGATCAGCGAGCCGAGCAGGATGCCGAACGTGAGGCCCGCCGTGAGCGTGCCGCACGCATAGCCGATATGGCGGCGCGGCACGTGCTCGGAGACGAACACCCACGCGCCCGGCACCTCGCCGCCCACGGCCGCGCCTTGCAGCACGCGCAGCGCGAGCAGCAGCACGGGCGCGAGCACGCCGATCGTCGCGTAGGTGGGCAGGCAGCCCATGGCGAGCGTGGGCAGCGCCATCAGCAGCACGGAGAGCGTGAACATGCGCTTGCGGCCGAGCAGGTCGCCGAAGTGCGCCATGACGATGCCGCCGAGCGGCCGCGCGAGGTAGCCCGCCGCGAAGATGCCGAAGGTTTGCAGCTGGCGCAGCCAGTCGGGAATCGTTGCGGGGAAGAACAACTGGCCGATAGCCGGCGCGAAGAACACGAAGATGATGAAGTCGTAGAACTCGAGGGCGCCGCCCAGCGCGGCGAGCCCGAGCGTCTTGTAGTCGCTGCGGGTGAGCGCGCGCGCAGCGGCAGGCGTGCGCACGCCAATGTCTGTTGCTTGCATTTCCGAAAAACCAGGATGTTGTTATGTACGACGTTGTATGTAGCGCGTGAAGAACGCGTGTGGACGTCAGTGATGGCCGAATTTGCCTGGTGCGCGCGTGGCGCGGGGCGGCGGTCGTCGGATAAGCGGGCGCAAGGGTGGGGCACGGCAACAGCGCGTCCGCGAGGGTGGGCGGGCGCGCCGACGACTTCAGGCCAGCCGGGGATTCTACAGGAAGCCTCGAAGTCGACAGATGCGCGTCAGATCCGCGCCAGGCGCGCCTCCGTCAGAGCGCCTATGTGCCGCTGTGGGAAAAACGACGAAGCAGGCTGGAATTCGGACTCGTCCGATGGGCAGATTTTGCACATATCCACAAAATCGCCCGCTTCGCTATTCGATCCATCAAAGGACCCACCATGCGCATCGCGATTTTCCAGCGCGACGCTGACCATCGCCAGCAACTCGAGCGCGTGCTGACGCAATGCGGCCACGCCTGCATTCCGTTCAGCGACGCGCTCGTGCTTGCCAGGACGCTGGCCGCATCGACCGTCGACATGCTCGTGCTCGACTGGCAAGGCTCGCACATCGCCGGCGCAGAGTTGCTGAGAACATTGCGGGCCGTGAACGGCAGCCAGATTCCGGTGCTGTTCGTCTCGGAGGACGCCTCCGATGAGAGCGTGGTGCGAGCGTTTTCTGTCGGCGCCGACGACTATGTGAGCCTGCCGGTTTGTCCTTCGGTGCTGCGCGCGCGCGTGAACGCGCTCCTGCGCCGGGCGTTTCCCGACCGCTACGAAAATATGACGATCGACGCCGGCCCTTATCATTTCGACATGCGGCGTCAGGCAGCCAGCGTGCACGGCAAGCCGGTGCTGCTCTCGACCACGCAGTACCGGCTCGCCGCACTGTTCTTTTCGAATATCGGGCGCGTGCTCTCGCGCGACCATATTTACGCGATGGTGTGGGGGCGCGAGTTGCACACCTTGACCCGCACGATCGACAGCCACGTGTCGCGGCTGCGCCTGTTGCTGGAGATCGAGACGCCGAACGGCTTCCGGCTGCAACCGGTGTACAAGAGCGGCTACCGGCTGCTGCGCCTGCACGACGGGAATTCGGAGCTTGCTGCAGAAGGCGCGGAGCTGGAGTCGGCTTGACGCGTAGCGCGGCGATTCAGTCGTTCGATAAAAAAGACGGCGGCACGCGTGGCGTGCCGCCGTCTTTTTGCTTGAAGCGTTTGCTGCCCTGCTGCCGGCAGCGCGCTGGCCCCGCAACCTTAGCGCGCGAGGCCGAGTCCTTGCAGCACGGCATTGCCTTCCGTCGTCAGGCGGATGCGCGCGTCACCGGCGTCGTCCTGCACCTGCTCCACGAGACCGGCTTCCTTGAGCATGGGGATCTCGGGTTTGGCGTGCGCGTCGATCGGCGCATGCAGCAGCAGCAGGAGGGTCGCAAGCTCGTGGTGGCTCAGCAACCGGCGCAACAGGGTGCGGCGAGCGGGCTTCGCGCCAGGCGCGGCCTCGCCGTTGCCCTGACTCGTCGCCTGGATCTGCGGATCTTGCTGTTTCACGGAACCTCCTGCCGCGTTCGTTTCTGTGTTCGTTTGCTTCTGAGTGAAGCGATGATGCGGACGAAGACTTAAGCGATTCTTAAAACGCCTGGCGAAAATGTGTCATCGCGCTACACGGCGCGCATGGGTGTAAGAGGCTGTAATAGAAGGGCCCGAGCCGGTGTGATAACGCTTTCAACAGGCACACATCCGGGCTGCGGCAACGAAAGCCGCCTGTTAAATTTTCAAGGCGCGCAGGTTTTGCTCGCACCCTCGATCCATAGGTTCGAGGCGTGGCGTTTGCCGGCGTAAAAGCGGTAGGTCGTCGCGCCGTTGTCGGTGCGAACCTTGATGACGTTCGAGTCGCCGAACTCGAGCATCTGGCCTTGCGGCAGCGGCGAGGTGGTGAAGCTTGCGCCGTGACGCTGGGCTTCCACGGTCAGACACGAGATCACGTCCTGAACCGACCGGTTGGTTGTGGAATCGATGACCGGCTGGCCAGCGTCCGGGTTGCTCTGAAACCACGCGCACGCGCCGAGCGAGAGCGAAAGGGCAAGGGGCACGGCAAGCTTCTTCATATTTCTCGGTATCCAACGAAATAGCCAATCATTATATCGGGAGCATGTCCCGTGCCACGGGGCGGGCGCAAAATGCCGCAAAACTGTCACGCACCGGGCATAGGTGTTGCGGCAGTGCGACGAGCGTGCGGAGGCCTACATACCAGCACGCAAGAACGTACAGAGCGAGATAGACTATCTGAGGGGTGCCGCCTGGAAATCTGACGTGACGTCAGGAGAATACGCATGAACCGCCCATCGGTACGCTTTCCTGTTCGCGCCGCTGGCGCTGGCTCACTTTTCAGGTGGGTCAAGTGGGGATTCGTCGTCGCGTTTCTGGCCGCCCTCGTCATCATCGCGCGCATCGTACAGATCGAAATCGATACGTCGCGCCTGCAAGCGCGCTACCTCTCCGAACTCACGCGCGACATAGGCTATACCGTCGAGAACGGGCCCAGCCACAGCATCCGCTTTCCGACTACGAACGGGCCGTACGACGTGCGGCTCGGTTATGCGCAAATGCCGACCTTCGAGGCCCGGCTTGCGCAACGCGGTTTCGCGATCGCGGCGCAGGCGCGCGATTCAGATCGCATGATGGCCGTGGCCGACCAGGGGCTTTTCCTGCCCTTCGATGAAAAGGATCAGGCCGGGATCGTGCTGCGCGACGCGTCGGGTGCGACGCTTTTCCATACGCGCTACCCGCAGCGCGCTTACGAGAATTTCGACGCAGTGCCGGCCGTCGTGCGCGACTCGCTGCTTTTCATCGAAGACAAATACCTGCTGGCTCAGGACCAGCCGAACCGCAACCCGGCTATCGACTGGGGGCGTTTTAGCCGCGCGCTCGTCGACCAGGGTGCGCGCCTCGTGAACAAGCATCAGCAAACGCCGGGCGGCAGCACGCTCGCCACGCAGATCGAGAAGTTCCGACATTCGGCTGGCGGCCGCACCTCCACGCCGCCGGAGAAGCTGCGCCAGATCGCATCCGCTTCGCTGCGCGCCTATCTGGATGGCCCGCAGACCATGCCCGCGCGCCAGCAGATCCTCGTGCACTACCTGAACTCGGTGCCGCTCTCCGCCAAGCCGGGTGTGGGCGAAGTCAACGGTCTCGGCGACGGCCTCGCCGCCTGGTATGGGCGCGATTTCCGCGACGTCAATCGCATCCTGCGCGCGCCGCTGACGCCCGAGACGCTCGATGCGCAGGCACTGGCGTTCCGCCAGGTGCTCTCGCTGCTGATCGCCCAGCGCGCGCCTTCATACTTCCTGCAAAAGAACAACGACGCGCTCGCGAAACTGACCGACAGCTATATCCGCCTGCTCGGCGCCGGCGGCGTGATCACGCCCGCGCTGCGCGATGCCGCGCTCGCCACGCAGCTCTCGCTCGACCGCTCGAAGCCGTCGCAGCGGGTGCCGGTTTCATTCGTGGAGCGCAAGGCGGTGCTGACGCTGCGCACCCAGCTCATGCAGGCGCTGGGGCTGACGACGCTTTACGACCTCGACCGCCTCGACCTCACCGCCACGGCCACGCTCGTGGACAGCGTGCAGCAGGCCGTGAGCGAACGCCTCGCCGACGCCGCGACGAAGGACGGCGCGCGCCAGGCGGGTCTCGTCGGCTTCGAGATGCTGCGCCCCTCCGACGACCCTTCGAAGATCGCGTATAGCTTCACGCTGTTCGAGCGCAGCAACGGCGAGAACCTCGTGCGCGTGCAAACGGACAGCGTGAACCAGCCGTTCGATATCAATTCGGGAGCGCGCCTGAATCTGGGGTCGACGGCGAAGCTGCGCACGCTCGTGACGTACCTGCAGATCGTGAGCGCACTGCACGCTCGCTACGCGGCCGACGACGCGAAGTCGTTGCGCGCGATGCTGCCGCAAGTCGATCCGAGCGACGCGCTCACGCGCTGGGCGATCGACTATCTTTCGAAGACCTCCGACCGCTCGCTGCATTCCATGCTGGAAGCAGCCGTCGAGCGCAAGTATTCGGCGAACCCGGGCGAGACGTTCTACACCGGCGGCGGCGCACAGAGCTTCAACAATTTCGAGTCGAGCGACAACGCGCAGATTCTCACCGTGCACCGCGCGTTCCAGCATTCGGTGAATCTGGTGTTCGTGCGGCTCATGCGCGACATCGTTCACTACGAGATGATCCAGACTTCGGGGCCGCCCGCGCAATGGCTCGACGATCCGGTCGTGCGCACGCGTTTTCTCACGCAGTTTGCCGACGGTGAGAGCCAGGTGTACATGAAGCGCTTCTACACGCGCTACGCGGGCAAGACCAACGACGAAGCGCTGGCAATCTTGTTGCAGCACACGCGCAAGGGGCCCGCACGCATAGCGACCGCGCTGCGCAGCGCGAAGCCCGAAGGCTCCCAGCCGTGGTTCAATGCACAGATGCGCGCGCAACTAAAGAACACGAAGTTCCAGTGGCTCGACGACGAAGACCTCGCGCACTACTACGACAAGTACGCGATCGACAAATTCAACCTCAACGACCGCGGCTATATTGCCGGCATTCATCCGCTCGAACTGTGGCTGCTGAATTACTTGCGCGAGCACCCAGCTGCGACGCTCGCGCAGGTTCAGGAGGCGAGCCGCGACACGCGTCTTTACACCTATTCGTGGCTCTTCAAGACGAAGTATCACGCTACCCAGAACCGGCGCATTCGCCGCATGATCGAGTTGCGCGCGTATGAGGCGATCGGCAAGTCGTGGCGCGCGGTCGGTTATCCGTTCGACAGCATTACGCCTTCGTATGGCGCGGCGATCGGTGCGTCGGGCGACCGGCCCGCGGCGCTCGCGCAACTCATCGGCCTGATTTCGAGCAACGGAGAAAAGCTGCCGACGCATAGCTTCGAATCGCTCGATTTCGCGCGCGGCACGCCCTACGAGACGCACTTCGTTCATGCGTCCACGCAGCCGCAAGCGCTGGTTTCGCCCGAGATTTCGCAAGTGGTGCGCGAGTTGCTGACGTCGGTGGTGGAGGGCGGCACGGCCAAGCGCCTCGCCGAAGGCATGACGCTCCCCGACGGCAAGACACTGCCCGTGTACGGCAAGACCGGCACCGGCGACCAGCGCTTCAACGTGTACGCGCCGGGCGCGCGGCTCATCGAATCGCGCAAGGTGAACCGCAGTGCGACCTTCGTGTTCGTGATCGGCAACCGCTTCTACGGCACGCTCACGGCGTGGGTGCATGAGCCGTATGCGGCGCGCTACACGTTCACGAGTGCGCTGTCCGTGCAGTTACTGAAGTCGCTTGCGCCGGTGTTGCAGCCGTTGCTCGAATCGAGGTCCAGGACGGACGACGATGCGAAACCCGATCCCGTGCACGCGGCGCAGCAGATGACGCTCATCGATCCACAATCGGGTGAAATGCACCGTGTGGTGTGGAACGGCAAGGCGCTAGAAATCGACACGCACTGATTCAGATAATTCGGCATCCAAAGCAAAACGCGGGACCTGGTGTATGTGCCAGGTCCCGCGTTTGCTTTTATGCGGTCGATTTCCGCTTCAATAACCGCTAGGCGGCGGGGGCGGCGACCCCGGCGGAGGCGGCGGCAGATAGCGCGGTTGCGGCGCCGTCTGGAACTGCTGCTGCGGCGCCTGAAACTGCTGGGGCTGCGACATCGTCATGTTGCCAGGCGCGGGGATGCGGTTGCCGGTGGCGTACATGCATTGGAGATACGCGTAATCGTAACGGCGCTGCACGTCCCACGCGGAGCCCTGTGCGTTGCCCATGCCGACAGCACTGCCCGCAAGCAGTCCCGCGCCCGCGCCAATGGCCGCGCCCTGGCCGCCGCCAAACGCGGCGCCCGCGGCCGCGCCGAGCGCCGTGCCGACCACGGCGCTGCCCACGCCGGCGCCGGTTGCCGCCTGGTTCGCGGTGACGCCCCCTACCTGCTGGAAGGCGAACTGACGGCAATTCGCGTCGTCGGCGCGGAACTGGTCGAAGGTCTTGCCCGTGCCAGGCAGGGCCATCACGCTCGGCCCCGTGGGCGTCACGGCGCATGCGCTCAGCAGCCCCGCTGTGGCGAGTAGCGCGAGATACGTGTATTTCATTTGCGGCTCGATATCGTCAAGGTGTTCAGTTCGAAGGCGCCGGCTGGGCGGGAACCGCGCGCCAGCCCGACGAACATTGCTTTACATAGGGATAGTAGGTTCTCGAATCGTCGCAGTAGTACCAGGTGTCGGCGTTGGCCTGCTGGTCGCCCGCTGCATCGCCGGGCGCGGCGCTGACGGGGCCCTGCTGCGGATCCATCGCGGGGGCGCCGGTTTGTCCCTGCTCGATGTAATCGGGCGCCTGCTCCGGCGGCGGCGCGACGATGACGGGCGGCGGCCCGTAGTAGTAGGGCGCGGGCGCGACCTGGTAGTAATACGGCACGCCGGCGCCGACATACACGCCGACGTGCGCCGCCTGTGCTACGCCGCACACGCCGATAAGCGCAGCCGCAGCGGCCCCGAGAAACAGTTTCGACCTTCTCACACACGATCTCCAGAAACGGGCAGGCTGGGGCAACGGCGCGCGCCAGCCAATTATCGAACGCTATGACATTGGCGGAACCAATGCAATTACGCGAGTTGCGCCGATTTTTCGAGTTGTTACAGACGGCACCTGGATGATGGGGCGCAAAGGTTCCCCAGGGCGCGTACGGCGTGCAACGGCTGGCTTCGAGGCCTATCTAGGGCGCAAACCAGCGGGAACGCGGCGCGTGGCGGACTTTGGCACGTTGATGCGCTGTAATAATTGGACATTGACGGCAAGGTTGACGGGGCGGCGGTTCGGTTGCCGTGCGCGCGCTACCCGGTCGGCCCGGATATTCGCATCTCGCTACAGGCCAGATCGATTAGGAATCCAGAGTATTAATCGAAAATAACTCGAATCGCATAGACAGGCGAGCTTTAACAAAATTCATGATGAAAGCAAATTGAAAAATATGATTTATTTATTAAATAAGCCGGTAATGTCCAGATAAAACGATTTCATCATTCATTGCACGAAATGACACTCTGATTGGAAATCTTTCATTAAGTGAAAATCGTTCAGGAAACGTCCGGGCGTGCGGATAAATCCGGCCTGCAGCCGCCTGCGTCAGCCTGAAGGAAAACGTTTGCCTCAGCAGAAACCCCTGGTCAAGTTAACCAAATAGTGAGCCGTTAATGCACGGATAAGAGATGCAGCATCCGCGCGCCACGAGCGTCACATAAAAATCTGAGAGAAATCGCCCGAACCTGACGGCGGCACGCCGCAATCCAATATGCATCGAAGCGAAACCAATACGAGGGCAAGACCATGGAACAATCCGCACCGGATCGTCAGATCGAATTGCGCGAATTAAGTGCAGTCAATGCGGCGCTAAATCGTGTACAGGCGGTAATCGAATTCGATCTTCAAGGCACCATTCTTCACGCCAACGAGAATTTTCTCGCGACGCTCGGCTACACGCTCGAGGAAGTGCGCGGCAAGCACCACAGGATGTTCTGCGATCCTGATTATGTTCGAACCGATGCTTACCGCCAGTTCTGGGAACGGCTTGGCCGCGGCGAGTTCGATCGCGGCGAATACCGGCGTGTGGGGCGCGGCGGCCGCGAGATCTGGATCAACGCGTCGTACAACCCGGTGATCGATGACACCGGCTGCCCCTACAAGGTCATCAAGTTCGCCACGGATATCACCGCCGTCAAGCAGCAGCACGCGGAATACGAAGGGCGTCTGCGCGCCATCGACAAGGCGCAGGCGGTGATCGAGTTCGACACGGGCGGCATCGTGCTGCACGCGAACCAGAATTTCCTCGACACGCTGGGCTATCGGCTCGAGGAGATCCTCGGCAAGCATCACCGCCTGTTCTGCGAAGAGGCGTATGCGGCCAGCCCCGACTATCGCGAGTTCTGGGCCAAGCTCAATCGCGGCGAGTTCGACACGGGGCGCTACAAGCGCATCGCGAAGGGCGGCCGCGTGGTCTGGATCCAGGCGACCTACAACCCGATCTTCGACGTGAATGGCCGGCTCTACAAGGTGATCAAGTTCGCCAACGACGTGACCGCCCAGGTCGAACTCGAAGAAAGCGTGCAGCGCCGCGCGCAAGACGATCAACGCAAGGTCGAGAAGCTGCTCGCCGTGGTGAGCCGCGCCGCCGCCGGCGACCTGACGGGCGACGTCGAGGTGCATGGCGATGAGCCGATCGACCAGCTGGCCGCCGGCATCAAGGGCATGATGAGCGACCTCGCGAGCGTGATCGGCAAGGTGGTCGAATCGGCGGGGACCTTCAAGGACTCCTCGCAGGACATCGCGGCTCGCGCGGACACCGTGGCGAGCGGCGCGCAGCTGCTCGGTGCAACGGTCGAGGAAATGAACGCGTCGATCGAGGAACTCACCGCTTCCATCAACTCGATTGCCGACAACTCGCGCGGCGCCGACCAGCTCGCCAAGGACACGCAACAGGAAGCCGAGCGCGGCGCGAAGGCCGTGACGCGATCGATCGAGGCCATGGAGCTGATCAACCGCTCGTCGGAGGATATCGGCGAGATCATCAAGGTCATTGGCGAGATCGCCAGTCAGACCAATCTGCTCGCGTTCAACGCGGCGATCGAGGCGGCGCGCGCGGGCGAGCACGGCCTCGGCTTCTCCGTGGTCGCCGATGAAGTGCGCAAGCTGGCGGAACGTTCTTCTCAGGCGACGAAGGAAATCTCGAAGCTCATCAACGAGTCGGTGAAACGCGTTGCACAGGGCAGCGAGATTTCGAAGCAGGCGGGTGAAGCGTTCGAGAAGATCGTCGCCGGCGTGAGCCGCACGACGCAGGCCATTTCGGAAATTTCATGCGGCGCGGACGAGCAGCTCATTGCGGCCCGCGAGGTGAGCGCCGCGATCCAGCAGGTGGCCGAGGAAACCGAGAAGTCGGCGGGCGCGTGCGACACGATCGCGCGCGCGGCGGCGTCGCTCAAGGGCGGAGCGCTGGGTCTCGACACAACGGTGGCGCGCTTCGTGGTGTGAAGTCTGGAGGTTGCAGTGGATATCGATCAGGATGCCGAACTGTCGGTGCGTAACGCGCTGTTCGAGCAGGTGCGCCGGCATACCGGCATCGCGATGAACGAGCGCAAGTGGACCATGCTCAAGGGCCGCTTGCGCCGCCGCATCATGACGCTCGGGCTGCCCGACTATAGCGACTATTTGCGCGTGCTCGACGGCAGCACGGACGAGGTGCGCGACTTCATCGATCTCGTGACGACCAACGAAACGTCGTTCTTTCGCACGCCGCGCATCTGGGAGTATCTGGTGCGCGAATTCCTGCCGGGATGGGCGGCGAAGCGGGCAGGCGAGCCCTTGCGCGTCTGGTCGGCGGCGGCGTCGAGCGGCGAGGAAGCGTGGACGACGGCCATGCTCTGCGAGGAGTTTCGTTCGCAGCATCCCTCGCTGCGTTACGCGATTGTCGGCACCGACATCTCGGACGGCATCCTTGCGAGCGCACGCGCCGGGCACTATGCCGGCCGCAGCATGGAGAGCCTGCGCCAACTGCGGCCGGAACTGGTGCAGCGGTATTTTCGCAGCGATGCCGCGGCGATCAGCGTGAACGAGGCCTTGCGGGCGCACGTGAGCTTTCGCCGTCACAACCTCTACGACGTGCCGCGCGATCTGGGCCAGTTCGATCTGGTCCTGTTGCGCAACGTCCTGATCTATTTCGATCTCGAAGGCCAGAAGGCCGTGCTCGCCAACGTTCGGCGGGCGATGCGGCCGGGCGCCGTGCTGATCGTGGGCGAGTCCGAATCGCTGAGCCGTGTGGCAGCGGGATTCGCCTTCGAGCAGCCGCTCATCTATCGCAACGAGGAACGTGAACATGAGCATCCAGCGTGACGTGCAGGTGCGAATGTGTGAGATCGCCGTGAGCAGCGGCGAGGAAGCGAAGATCCTGCGCGCGACGCTGGGATCGTGCGTGGGCATCGGGCTCCTGTGGCGCGCGCGTGCGACATACGGGCTCGCGCATTGTCTGCTGCCCGAGCCCACGGGCGGCGCGCGGGCCGCGGGTGCTCCGCAGGCCGGCAACGGCGCGAAGTACGTGATCCAGGCGTTGCCGAAACTACTCGCCATGATGCATGCGGACGAGGCCCGCGAAGGCGATATTGAGGCCGTCCTTGCGGGCGGCGCGAACATGATGCACCACCGCACGACGATCCACGAACCGATCGGAGAACTGAACGTTCGCATCGCGCGACAGATGCTGGCGGATGCGCGCCTGAAGCTCGTGCACGTCGACGTGGGCGGCGAGTGCGGACGGCAGTTGAGCATCGACTGCGAGCAGCATCACTATGCCGTACGCCACTTCTCGCGCTCGCTCGAGCCGCAGGCGCAATCGCCGGAACAGGGAGTCACCCGATGAGTCTACGCACGCTTGCAGCCGGACCGAACGTCGAGCTGTACGGCTCGTTCCATCTGGCGGGCACCGAGCTGGCGCTGCCAGTGGCCGCCTTGCAGGAAGTCGTCAACCCGCCGCAGACGCTCACGGCGATCCCGCTCGCGCCGCCGTATCTGCTCGGGCTCTTTAACCTGCGCGGCACGCTGATTCCCGTGGTCGATCTGCGCCAGTTGCTGCGTTTGAGCGCGGAAAGCACGAGCGCGGCGCGCAAAGTCGCCATTGTCGAATCCGGCGGCGTACGCGTGGGGCTGTTGTTCGACGCGACGGGCGAAATCCTGCGCGTGCCGCGCGAACAGGTCATCACGCTCGACGTGCCCGAGGGCAGCCCGCCCATGGCGATCGGCGCGGTGCTCAAACTCGACGGCGGCGAGCGCATTCTGCAGGTGCTCGCGCCCGCGGTGCTGCTCAGCTTGCGCGACATGCCGCAACTCGCGCAATCGGCGCCGCGCGCCGCGGAGCGGCGCGCGCACCAGGGGCAGCGCCGCCAGAACGTGTCGTTCAAGGTCGGCGCCACGGCGCTTGCGCTACCGATGGACGCGATCCAGGAAATTATCCGCGTGCCGGCATTGCAGCAGTCGCCCCTGGCCAGCGAGATTTGCATCGGCATGCTGAACCTGCGCGGCGCGACCCTTCCGGTGCTCGATTTCAGCGCGCTCCTCGGCTTCGCGCGTGCGAGCGGCGAAGAAGCGCGCGTGGAGGAGCGGCGCATCATCGTGCTTCATCGCAACGACCTGCATTTCGGCATGCTGGTGGACGAAGTGGCGAGCATCGTTGCGTATCGACAAGAAGACCTGCTGCCCATGCCGGCCTATGGCGGCAATGTGCAGCGCTCGCTGTTCTCGGGCTATCTGGCCGCCGAAGATCGCGCGGGCGTGCTGCTCATGAACGCAGACGCCCTGTTTGCGAACGAGCGCGTCGTGGCGCTGGCGGCGGGTCATCGCGACCTGTATCGGAACGCACTCGCGCAGGCGGCGCAAAAGCGCAGCGCGGGCACGCGGCAAACGCTCGTCACGTTCCGCATCGGCCAGTTGATCGGCGTGCGCATCGCGCAACTGCGCGAAGTGATCGACTATCGCGACGACATCGTGCATACGCCGGGGCTGCCCGGCGTCGTACGCGGCATGCTCAATCTGCGCGGCATGCTCGTGACCGTGATCGACGTGCGCGCGATGTACGGCATGCCGCCGTATGACGATCTCACGCGTGCGAAGGTGCTCATCGTCGAATACGAGCGCGAAAAGTACGGACTGCTTGTCGATTCGGTCGACGATATCGTGACGCTGACGGGCTCGGCCCAGCTCACCTTGCCGCAGGCATTCACGCGCAGTGAGGGCGCGCGCGTGCACAACGACATGCGCGAAGCTGTGGAACTGCCGGGCAAGGGCACGCTGATGCTGCTCGACCCTGCGTCGCTATGCGCGCGCGTGGCCGAGGAAGCGGCGGCGGTGTAGTTGCTGGCCTGGGCGCGCCGGCTAGCGCGCGGCGCGTTCGCGCTCGAGCCGGTGCACGGCTTCGCTCACGTCCTGGCTGAACTGCGCGAGCGCGGCGAGTTCGAGGTTGGGCGGTTGCAGGGCTGACCAGAGCGCGTCCACGAGGCGCTCGGCCGTGGCGTCGATGTTCGTGCGGCGGTTGGCGAGCGTCGCGTCCCACAGTACGTGCTCCATGGGCCCGAATACCAGCGAACGCAACAGCCGCAGTGGCAGATCGTTGCGGATCTGGCCGCTTTCCTGGCCGCGCGCGAGCACGCGCATGAGCGGCGCCGTGTAGCGGCGCTGCATTTCCGTGAGCGCTTCGCTCAGATCGTGGTGGCGCGTTCGGCCCTCCGAGAGCACCAGTTCGCAGATGCCCGTGCCGCTCTCCAGCATCAGTTGCAGATGCATGCGCACGATGAATGCAAACTGTTGGCGCACGGTGCCGTCGCGCGGCAGGCCGCCTTCGATCGCGGCGATCGATTCGTCATACCAGTCGCCGATTACGCGCGCACACAACTCCCGTTTGCCCCGAAAGTAGCTGAACACCGTTGCCTCGGACACGCCCAGGCGCTGGGCGATTTCGGCGGTGGTGGCGCGTGCGTACCCTTTTTCCGAGAACACTTCGCGCCCCGCCTGCAGGATCTCGCGCACGCGCTGCTGCGACTTGCGGCCGGCCGGCTGGCGGCGCGACGCGGGCAGGACGGCTTTCTGGGCGACGGCTTCCATGTTGAGCTTGATTCAATTTGCGTCAGAGTGAAATTCATTATCTACGAAAGAAACACCGCTGGACAAGGAAATTTCATCTCTATGACAACTTGAGCGTCACTCAGAAATACCTATTGACGTTAACGTAAATGTGGCGTGAAATGTGCGTCCATGGGGCGAAGCACCGCCCGGACCGAGATCCTCTGGAGACACACATGAGCAACGTACCTGGTTTGCAGTTCCCGCTAGGCGAAGAAATCGAAATGCTGCGCGACAGCATTGCCGGCTTCGCGGCGAAGGAAATCGCGCCGCGCGCGGGCGAAATCGACCGCACCGACCAGTTCCCGATGGACCTGTGGCGCAAGTTCGGCGACCTGGGCGTGCTCGGCATGACGGTTTCGGAGGAATACGGCGGCGCCAACATGGGCTACACGGCGCACATGGTCGCGATGGAGGAAATCTCGCGCGCGTCCGCCTCGGTCGGCCTTTCGTACGGCGCGCATTCGAACCTGTGCGTGAACCAGATCCACCGCAACGGCACCGAAGCGCAAAAGCGCAAGTACCTGCCGAAGCTCGTTTCCGGCGAGCACATCGGCGCGCTCGCCATGAGTGAGCCGAACGCGGGCTCCGACGTCGTGAGCATGAAGCTGCGCGCCGAAAAGAAGGGCGACCGTTACGTGCTCAACGGCACGAAGATGTGGATCACCAACGGCCCGGATTGCGACACGCTGGTCGTCTACGCGAAAACCGATCCTGAAGCGGGCTCGCGCGGCATGACGGCGTTCATCGTCGAGAAGGGCATGAAGGGCTTTTCGGTTGCGCAGAAGCTCGACAAGCTCGGTATGCGCGGCTCGCATACGGGCGAGCTGGTGTTCCAGGACGTGGAAGTGCCCGAAGAGAACATTCTCGGCGAACTCAACGGCGGCGTGAAGGTGCTGATGAGCGGCCTCGACTACGAGCGCGCCGTGCTGGCGGGCGGCCCCACCGGCATCATGGCCGCGGTCATGGACGCCGTCGTGCCGTACATCCACGACCGCAAGCAGTTCGGCCAGGCCATTGGCGAATTCCAGCTCATTCAGGGCAAGGTCGCCGATCTCTACACGACCTACCAGGCGTGCCGCGCGTATCTCTACGCGGTGGGCCGCCAGCTCGACACGCTCGGCCGTGACCACGTGCGCCAGGTGCGCAAGGACTGCGCGGGCGTGATTCTCTACACCGCGGAAAAGGCCACGTGGATGGCGGGCGAAGCCATCCAGATTCTGGGCGGCAATGGCTATATCAACGAGTATCCGGTCGGGCGTCTCTGGCGCGACGCGAAGCTCTACGAAATCGGCGCGGGCACGAGCGAGATTCGCCGCATGTTGATCGGCCGCGAACTGTTCGCGGAAACCATGTAATCCTAAGTGATTGAGGAAGCACGAGATGCCGATCATTGAATCGAAGCTCAATCCGCGCTCGGAAGACTTCAAGGCGAATACCGCGGCGCTCGAATTGCTCGTCGCGGACCTGCGCGAGAAGATCCAGAAGCTGTCGCTGGGCGGCGGCGAGGCCGCGCGCGACAAGCACCTCTCGCGCGGCAAGCTGCTGCCGCGCGATCGCATTGCGCAGCTGCTCGATCCGGGCACGCCGTTTCTGGAGTTCTCGCAGCTCGCGGCCTATGGCATGTACAACGACGACGCGCCGGGTGCTGGCATCATCACCGGCATTGGCCGCATTGCGGGGCAAGAATGCGTGATCGTTTGCAATGACGCGACGGTGAAGGGCGGCACGTACTATCCGGTCACGGTGAAGAAGCACGTGCGCGCGCAGGAAATCGCGCAGGAAAACAACTTGCCGTGCGTGTATCTCGTCGATTCGGGCGGCGCGAACCTGCCGAACCAGGACGAGGTGTTTCCGGACCGCGATCACTTTGGCCGCATCTTCTACAACCAGGCGAATCTCTCTTCGCAGGGTATCCCGCAGATCGCCGTGGTGATGGGCTCGTGCACGGCGGGCGGCGCGTATGTGCCGGCCATGAGCGACGAGTCGATCATCGTGAAGAACCAGGGCACGATTTTCCTCGGCGGGCCGCCGCTCGTGAAAGCAGCGACGGGCGAGGAAGTGAGCGCCGAGGATCTGGGCGGCGGCGACGTGCACACGCGCCTTTCCGGCGTGGTCGACCATCTCGCGCAGAACGACGCCCATGCTCTTGCGATTGCGCGCTCGATCGTCGGCAATCTGAACCGCACAAAAACGCCGCCCGTGGTGCTGCGCGAACCGTTGCCGCCGCGCTTCGACGCGAAAAGCCTTTACGGCGTGATTCCCGTGGATACGCGCAAGCCCTTCGACGTGCGCGAGGTGATCGCCCGCATCGTCGACGACTCGGCTTTCGACGAATTCAAGGCGCGCTACGGCACCACGCTCGTGACCGGCTTCGCGCACATCTGGGGCCACCCGGTGGGCATCATCGCGAACAACGGCATTTTGTTTTCCGAATCGGCGTTGAAGGGCACGCACTTCATCGAGCTGTGCTGCCAGCGCAAGATTCCGCTCGTGTTCCTGCAGAACATCACGGGCTTCATGGTGGGTCGCAAGTACGAGAACGAGGGCATTGCGCGCAACGGCGCGAAGATGGTGACGGCGGTGGCCACGGCGAAGGTGCCGAAGTTCACGGTCATCATCGGCGGCTCGTTCGGCGCGGGCAACTACGGCATGTGCGGCCGCGCGTATTCGCCGCGCTTCCTGTGGATGTGGCCGAACGCGCGCATTTCGGTGATGGGCGGCGAGCAGGCCGCATCCGTGCTCGCGACGGTGCGCCGCGACGGCATCGAAGCGAAGGGCGGCACGTGGAGCGCCGAGGAAGAGAATGCGTTCAAGCAGCCGATTCGCGATCAGTACGAGCTGCAGGGCCATCCGTATTACGCGAGCGCGCGCTTGTGGGACGACGGCGTGATCGACCCGGCGCAAACGCGCGATGTGCTCGGCCTCGGCCTTTCCGCCACGATGAACGCGCCGATCGAAGAGACGCGCTTCGGCGTGTTCCGCATGTGACGCATTGAGGACGAGACAATGCAATACGAAACGCTCACCGTAGAAGTCGTCGGACACGTAGCGACGGTCACGCTCAATCGCCCGGACGTGCGCAACGCGTTCAACGAAACGATGATTGCGGACGTCACCGCCGCTTTCACGGCGCTCGGCGCGCGCGACGACGTGCGCGCGATCGTGCTCGCCGGCAACGGCAAGGCCTTTTGCGCAGGCGCGGACCTGAACTGGATGCGCAAGATGGCCGGCTATTCCGACGAAGAGAATCGCGCGGACGCAATGCGTCTCGCACAGATGCTCTCGGCCGTCTATCGCTGCCCGAAGCCGGTGGTTGCACGCGTGCATGGCGATGCCTACGCGGGCGGCATGGGCCTCGTATGCGCCGCCGACATCGTCGTGGCCGTAGAAACCGCGCACTTCTGCCTTTCCGAAGCGCGCCTCGGTCTCATGCCCGCCACGATCGCGCCTTACGTGATCCGCGCGCTGGGGGAGCAGGCTTCGCGCCGCTACTTCGTCACAGCCGAAGCGTTCGACTGCGCTACGGCTGCGCGCCTTGGCCTTGTGAGCGAAGCGGTGAGTGCAGAAGCACTCGACGCCACCGTGCAGCGCATTACCGAAACGCTTTGCGCGAACAGCCCGAACGCCGTGCGCGAATGCAAGCAGCTCGTGCAGGACGTCGCGGGCCAGACGATCGACAACGCCTTGATCGAAGACACCGCCGTTCGCATCGCGCGTATTCGCGCGAGCGAGGAGGGGCGCGACGGCGTGTCGTCGTTCCTTGAAAAGCGCACGCCGCGCTGGCGCGATCAATAAGACAAGATGCAGGCAAGAAGCAGGAAACGAAGCGAGGACAGCACATGTTCAACAAAATCCTGATCGCCAACCGCGGCGAAATTGCATGCCGGGTTGCGGCTACGTGCAGGCGCCTTGGCGTGAAGAGCGTAGCCGTGTACTCGGACGCCGACGCGAACGCCAAGCACGTCGCGGCCTGCGACGAAGCTGTGCATATCGGCGAAGCGGCCGCTGCGCAAAGCTATTTGCGCTATGAGCGCATCATCGAAGCCGCGCGCGCCACGGGTGCGCAAGCCATTCACCCTGGCTACGGATTTCTTTCGGAGAACGAAGACTTCGCCCACGCATGCGAAGCGGCTGGCATCGTCTTCATCGGGCCGCCGGTCGGAGCGATTGCGGCCATGGGTTCGAAGGCGGCTGCGAAGGCGCTGATGCATGCGGCGTCCGTGCCGCTCGTGCCGGGCTACCACGGCGACGACCAGGACCCCGCGCTCCTGCAGCGCGAAGCCGATGCCATGGGCTACCCCGTGCTGCTCAAGGCGAGCGCGGGCGGCGGCGGCAAGGGCATGCGCGTGGTCGAGCGCAGCGTTGACTTCGCAGCCGCGCTCGCTTCGTGCAAGCGCGAGGCCGCGAGCAGCTTCGGCAACGACCGCGTGCTGATCGAGAAGTACCTCATGCGGCCGCGTCACGTCGAAGTGCAGGTGTTTGCCGACAAGCATGGCGGCGCGGTCTATCTGTTCGACCGCGACTGTTCAGTACAGCGCCGTCACCAGAAAGTGCTCGAAGAAGCGCCCGCGCCGGGCCTCGAAGACAACGTGCGCCGCGCGATGGGCGAGGCGGCCGTGGCCGCGGCGCGCGCGGTGCATTACGAGGGCGCGGGCACCGTCGAATTCATCATGACGGGCGCCGACTTCTACTTCATGGAGATGAACACGCGCCTGCAGGTCGAACATCCGGTGACGGAAATGATCACGGGTCTCGACCTCGTCGAATGGCAGTTGCGCGTGGCCGCGGGCGAGCCGCTGCCGCTCGAGCAATCGCAGCTTTCGATCACGGGCCATGCGCTCGAAGCGCGCATTTACGCGGAAAACCCGGCGCGCGGTTTCCTGCCCTCCACGGGCACGCTCAAGCATCTGCGCATGCCGGAGGGCGTCGAGTTCCGGCTCGGCGACGCGGGCCAGCGCGCGAGCGTGCGCATCGACAGCGGCGTGCGCGAAGGCGACACCATCACGCCGTTCTACGATCCGATGATCGCGAAGCTGATCGTGCACGGTGCAACGCGCGAGGACGCCCTGGCGCGCATGGAACGTGCGCTCGAGGCTTGCGAGGTGGTGGGCCCGCATACGAACGTCGAATTTCTGCACCGGCTCGTGACCTGCGAGCCGTTTGCAAGCGCCGATCTCGACACGGGCCTGATCGAGCGTAACCATGACGCGTTGTTCTCACCGCAGCAGAAGCCGGTCCGCGAAGCGCTCGCGCTCGCCTGTGCGGCGCTGCTCGGCCGTGAAGGCGGCGCGGCGCATGGTGCGTCGCCGTGGCACGCGCTCTCGCATTGGCGCCTGAATAGCGGCTTCGCGCAGTCGCTCTCGTGGCGCGATTTCGAAAGCGATACCGCGTATGCGGTTGCGCATACGCATGACGGCGGTGTGGAAACGCTGGCCTACGCGGGACACGAGGCGCGTTATACGTGGTGGCGCGGCGAGGGCGTGGACGAATACGGCGCGACCATCGATGACAAGCGCGTGACGGGTCGCGTATTCGCCGACGGCGACGTGTTTCATGTGTTCTGCCTCGGCACGGCGATGGCATTCGAGTGGCAGAACCTGCTCGCGCACGCCGCCGATGCGGAGCACGGCGAAGGCCGGCTGACGGCGCCCATGCCGGGCAAGGTAATCGCCGTGCTGGTGGAGCCGGGCTCCGTGGTCGAGAAGGGCACGCCGCTCATCGTCATGGAGGCGATGAAGATGGAGCACACGATCGGTGCGCCGGCAGCTGGTAAGGTGACCGAAGTATTGTACGGTGTAGGCGACCAGGTGGCGGATGGCGCGCAATTGCTCGTGCTCGAAGCGGCTTGAAGTTGCTCGAAGAGGATTGACTTGCAGGGCTAATGAGTTCTTCCCGGTTTCCCTGTAGCCGGAGAACGACGTGAGAGTTTTGCCCTGGGGCGCTCTGCTGTGGCGGAGCGCCCTTCTTTTTTGCGGCTGCGTCTGCGGCTGCGTCCAGGAACCGCTCAACGCTCCTTCACATGCGCCGCGAGCAGCTCCCGATGCTGCGCTTCGGTGGCGTCGTCGGCAGGGAACATGCATTCGAGGCGCAACTCCTGGGCGGCGATGTTTTGCGGCGTTCCCACGCTCGTCACCATCGAGAAATAGCGAAGCACACTGCCGTCACTGATGAAACTCAGCGGAATGACCGGCATGGTGGGCGTGCCGGTCGATCCGTGATGCGCTTTCCAGTCGCCCGGCACGCCGGGGTACGCAAGCAATTCGTCGAGCAGCGTGCGTGTTTCATCGTCGATCACGCGGCCGACCGATTCGCGATAGACACGTTGCAGCAGGCTGCGCGAAACGTTCTCCCAGTCCGCGAGGAATGGGCGCATGCCCTGAGGGTCGAACATCAAATGCAGCATGTTGCGCGTGCCTTTGCGCGCTTGCATGTCGATGAAGTGGCCGAAGAAGCGCGGCGCGGCGTCATTGGTCATCAGCACGTTCCAGTGCCGGTCCATGACGATGGCCGGAAACGGATCGTGCTGGCGAATGACACGTTCGAGCGCCCGCACGACGTGCTGCATTTCCTGCGCATTCCACGGCGCTTCCGAATAAACGGGCGCGTAGCCGGCGGCGAGCAGCAGGGCGTTGCGCTCGCGCAGGGGCACGTCGAGTGTCTGTGCAAGGGTCAGCAGCGTGTCACGGCCCGGCACGCTGCGCCCGCTTTCGATAAAGCTGATCTGTCGCTGGGAGATTCCCGCGTCCAGCGACAAATCGAGTTGACTCACGCCACGCGCATCCCGCCAATAACGCAACAGGGTGCCAAGGTCGCTTTGCGGCGCGTGTTGGTCGGGATGCGTGGGGTTCATCGGCTCTCCGTGGTTGATGTCAGTGACGACAGCGGACTCAGGCCGCGTTCGCACGCCAGGCGTATTGCTCGAACTGCGCTTCGAGCGCCGGGTGTGTCACGCTCGCCGTGTAGTTCGTGATGGCCGATGCGGCGACCACCGCGATGACCTCCAGCGTCTGCTCGGCACTGAACCCTGCATCGAGAAAGCGCTGCTGGTCTTCGCCGGAAATGCGGCCGCGCTTTTCGATCAGCGTGCGCGCAAGCGTCGACAGGGCAGCCAGTTGCGCATCGGCGGGCAGGCGGCCGTGGCGCATCGCTTCGACGTCGGCGTGACTCACGCCTTCTTTCAATGCTAACGCCGTATGAAACGCAACGGGCCATTCGGATGCGTTCGTGACCGCGTTGGTCAGCAGCAGTGTCTGGATCTGCGGCTCGGTCAGGCTGCTCGAATGGACACGCTGGAACACGCTGATGAAGCCGTTGATCAGCACCGGCGAGCTGGCCATTTTCGCCGCGATGTTCGGGATGATGCCGAACGTCTGCTTCAGTTGCTCGAGTACGGGCTGCGATTGTGCGGGTGCGGATTGAATCGTGTGTCGAGGATAGACGGACATGCTGACTCCTGGGTGTTGAGCGCAACCGCATTGGCGACGCGACAGACGAAGAGTAGAAGCGGCGGCGCGGCCCGCCAATTACATGCCATGTAATCGCCGCGCGGCGTGGGAATTGCGTGACTTGCGCGTGGCGCCTGTGACTGCGCGTCGACTAACGCGCACTTCGCGCAAAAACAGTGCGATGATTAAGCTTGGCTTTTCGGCAGACCTTTCCGGCCGAACCCTGGGAACCTGTCGCGAGCTGATTCGCCACATGGGGAAATGCGGGGTCGGAATGCAAATCCGGCACCCTTCGCCATGGTCGTACCGCCTCTCTACCAGACAGGTGAGGTCATCATGCTTGGTGTTCGTAAAGCTGTGTTCCCAGTGGCGGGAATCGATATGAGCTTTCTGCCGGCAACGAAGGCGAGCCCGAAGGAAATGCTGCCGGTCATCGACAAACCGCTCATTCAATATGCTGTTGAAGAAGCCATCGGCGCAGGCATTACCGAACTGATCTTCGTGACGGGCCGCGGAAAGCGCGTCATTGAAGATCATTTCGACAAGTCCTACGAGGTCGAACACGTGCTGAGGGCGCGCGGCAGGCAGAATCTCGTCGAGCTCGTGCAGAGCATCAAGCCGGCCAATGTTGAGTGTATTTACGTCCGGCAAGCCGAACCGCTCGGTCTCGGGCACGCGGTGCTCTGCGCGGAGAAGCTGATTGGCGACGAACCGTTCGCGGTCGTGCTCGCCGACGACCTGCTCGACGGCACGCCTCCGGTTCTCGCGCAAATGGTCCATATATTCAGCCATTACGATTCATCGGTAATCGCCGTAGAAGAATTCGAGTCGTGCGAGTCGACGAGTCATGGCGTGATCGACGGCCGCCATTGGGACGAGCGCGTGATCAGCGTGAGCCGCATCATCGAAAAGCCGACGCCCGAACTGGCGCCGTCTAGCTTCGGTGTGGCCGGGCGTTACGTGCTCATGCCAAGCATCTTCGAACATTTGCGCGCGCTGAAACCGGACGCGAACGGCGAGATCCAGCTCACGCCCGCCATTCATGCGATGCGCGAAGAGGAGCAGGTGCTGGCCTACGAGTTCGTTGGCAAGCGCTACGACTGCGGCACCAAGCTCGGCTATGTGCAGGCGACAGTCGACTTCGCCCTGCGGCACGCGGAATTGCAGGACACTTTCGACGCGTGGCTGCGTGAGCGCATCGGTGTGCCGCAACTGGATGCGTGGGCAACGGGTTCGCTGCTGAACCAGCCGGCGGCAGTCGTGCAGGGACTCGCGCATTGAATCCGTGCCGTATTGCATAGGAGAATTGAGCGATCCGCACGAACGTGCTGCCTCCATCGCAAGACTTCGTGTTGAATGGGCGGGACAAGATGATTCCGCCCTTTTTCAATGTGATGCGAGGAAAGGAATGGTAAGAAACGGTGGAAGGTTCCGCCTGCCTCACTGCTTTAAAATCGCGGGATGAACCCCAGCGTCCTCATTGTCGACGACGATCCCGTCGTGCGCGATCTGCTGAGCCGCTTTTTGCGCTCGCATAACTTCGATACGGCCGTGCTGCACGACGGCGTCCACCTCCAGCGCCGCCTCGAGCGCGAACGTCCGTCCATTGTGGTGCTGGACATCATGATGCCGGAGACCGACGGCCTCGAGGCCATTGCCGCCTTGCGCGCGGCCGGCGACGACATTCCCGTCATTTTTGTCACGGCGCGCGGCGCGGTGAGCGACCGCATTCGCGGGCTCTCGCTGGGCGCGGACGACTATTTGCCCAAGCCCTTCGATCCGCACGAACTGCTCGTGCGCATCCAGAACATCCTGCGGCGGCGCGGCCCGTCCACCGCGAGCGCGCCCGAAGCGCGCCGGCGCTACCGGTTCGGCGACTTCGAGCTCGACTTCACGATGCGCACGCTCTCCTGCGGCGACACGCAAATCCCGCTGAGAGAAAGCGAATTCGCGTTGCTGAAGGTATTCGCCACGCATCCCTACAAAGTGCTTTCGCGCACGCTGATCCACGATATCGTGCATCGCGACGAGCGCGAGTTCCACGAACGCAGCCTCGACGTGCCGATCTGGCGCTTGCGCCGCGTGATCGAGGCTGATCCGTCGAATCCGCGCCACATCCAGACCGTGCGCGGGAAGGGCTATGTATTCGTGCCGGATCCGGCAAATTATTCGGAGGCGCACGGCGCAGCCATTCAGTGAGAAGTCCGTTGAATTCGCTGTTCGGGCGCATGGCGTTGCTCTCGGCGGCTGTTTTGCTTTCCATGCAGCTCGGCTGGTTTTTGCTGCTTGCGCGCCAGCCGCCGCGCCATGAAGTCGATGGTTTCGCGCGCGGCGTCCTGCTCGCGCTGCGCGTGGCGAGCGAGGAACACGTCGGCGGCGGCACGCTGACGCCGCCGGTGCATCTCGGCGGTTCTCTCGAGCCGCCGCCGAAGGAAGGCGACCTGAGCGACGTGCTGCGCGTGCACCGCGTGCCGGTGTGGAACGTGCCCAAGGACGTCCATCTGCACGAACCGACGCGCCGGCCGCTAGTCGACTTGACGCGGCATCTGCGCGAACAGTTGCCGCCCGGCACGCAGTTCGCCGTGGACGACGGGCGTCCGCCGCAACTGTGGGTGCGCTTTCCGGGCAGCACGACCTGGGTCGTCGTGCCGGTCGATATTCCGCCGCCGCCGCGCTTTGTCATCGAAGGGATTTCGATGCTGCTGGCGGCGCTCACGCTCTCGTTCCTTGCCGCCTGGCAGATCCAGAAGCCGCTCGCGAGCCTGGCGCAGGCGGCGCGCCGGTTCGGCACGGGCGAGCGCATTGCGCCGCTCGAAGGCAAGGGGCCGCGCGAATTGCGCGACGTGAGCGCGTCGTTCAACGACATGATGCGCTGCGTGAACGAAGCGGAAGACGATCGCGTGGTGATGCTGAGTGGCATTGCGCACGATCTGAAGACGCCGCTTACGCGCCTGAAGCTGCGTGCGACCCTGATGGCCGAGGAGTCGGAGCGCAACGGCATGCTGCGCGACGTCGATTCGCTCACTCACATCGTCCAGCAGTTTCTGGAGTTCGCGCAGCAGTCGCCCGACGCGGGCAGGCTGTTGGGCGTCGATGGCTTCCTGCAAAGACAGTTTGGCAATCCTGATGAAATCGAAGGCGGCAACGGGCCGCTGTTCGTGCTCGATTTGCGGGCGGGCCCTCGGTTCAAGCTGCCGCAGGTGACGCTCGACCGGCTCGTCACGAATCTGGTCGACAATGCGCTCGAGTATGGCGCCCCGCCGGTCGCAATTTCGACGGCCGTCGAAAACGGATCGTGCGTTATACGCGTGCGCGATCATGGTGCCGGCATCGAGCCGGAGCGCATTCCCGCTGCCATGAGGCCGTTCGTCCGCCTCAATGCCGCGCGTGGCGGCGAAGGCCACTGCGGCCTCGGGTTGGCTATCGTCGCGCGGCTCGCACGCGACAGCGGCGGCCAGTGCGACGTCAAGAACCATCCAGATGGCGGCCTGCTCGTGCAGCTCAGCTTTCCTGTCACCCACGGCTGATACGCCGCGCCACAAAAAAACGCGCCAGCCCTCGCGGGCTGGCGCGCAAACGTACCAATGCTTGAAAAAGCGGGTGCTTGTTGACGTACGGGGTCAAGCCGTCGTGCTAACGAACAGGCCGCTCGCCGCGCCCGAGCCCTGTTGCTGCAGGTTGCTCGCGAGCGTCGTGAGGAATTGCTGAAGCTCGGACGTCGTGCTGCTCGACGAACTGCTCGACGAGGCGCCCATGGCCGTCAAGAGGTTCTGGAAGTCGGACGTCAATTCGCTGTCCGAACTGCTGCTGCTCGATGAGCCGCTTGCCGTGCTCGAATCGGATGACGTGCTGCTCGAAGCCGACGAAAGCGACTGCGCGAGGTTCGAGATCGCCGAAGCGAGATCGCTGCCGTAACCACCTGCCGACGAGGGCGGAGGCGGAGGAGGAGGCGGCATCATCGCGGCTGCAGTGGTCGTGTCGCTCGTATTGCTCGACGTGGACGACGTGGAAGACGTGCTGGCGGTCGCGCTCGCAGCCGCGGTCGTTGCGGACGTCGCGCTTGCTGACGAAACCGCGCTGCTGTCGCTGCTGCTGTCCGTGCCCGTCGAGGTGATGCCGCTCTGTTGCGCGGCGGCCTGGAAAAGCGCGCCGAGGAATTGCTGAAGCGCGGCGGCAAGCGCATCGGGCGACGTGGACGACGTGCTCGACGTCGAATCGGTAGTGCTCGACGAAGAATCGGAACTCGTGGTGGCCGCGGACGCGCTGGCTGTGCTGTCCATGGTGAAGCCGAGCGCCGAGAGTGCCGAGGCGATCGCGGCAGCGAGCGGATTGATGTTGTTCGAGTCCGACGAGGCGTCCGATGCCATGGGCATGCCCGACATCTGGCTGTTGCTCGTGGTTTGCCCGTCTGCCTGGTAAGCCGCCCAGGTTGAAAACAATGAGTTGGAGCTGGATAACGCGCTTATCGACATGTTTAACCCCCCGGTGAATGTGCGATATGGTCGATTCCTGACCGAGAAGGCTGGTCAGGCCTCTCAGTCGGCGCAATCGTATGTCGTCTTTCGCCGTGGGGGGCGGCTTTGTAATTGGTGGAAAGGATTCAGGTAAGAAACTCGTGCAATCCTTACCTTTCCTTTCCTTTCCTCGGCGCGCTCTCAGCCTGCTTCGTCGCGCACGGGCGGCACAAAACGCAGCGCCACGGCAATGCGGTTCCAGGCGTTGATATTCGCCACGGCGGCGGTCAAGAATGCCATCTGCTCGCCGGGAAATTGCCGCGCCACGTCCTCGTAGAGTGCATCGCTCACGCCTTCATGAAGCTTCGCGCTCAACGCTTCCGTGTAAGACAGTGCCGCGCGTTCGCGCTCGCTGAAGCATTCCGGCGCCTCGTGCCATGCGGCCACGAGATCGAGCTTGACGCGCGGCACGCCTTTCTCCCGCGCGATGTTGAGGTGGTACTGAATGCAGAATGCACAGCCGTTGATTTGCGAAGCGCGGATCTTCAGCAGCTCGGTGAGCGGCTTTTCGAGCCCGGAAGCGTCGACGGCCTTGCTCATGGCGGAGAGCGCGGCGGCCACGGGGGCGGCGTCGCGCACGAAAGTTTCGTAAGCAATGCGGGTAGATGTGCTGGACATGACTGGACCTCGCGAAGTTTGGCCGTTAATATCAGAGCACGAACATCATATTCGAACTCTGACATCATGCGCAAGACAGCAAAGAAAGACCTGGACGTGAAGCGGGGCGAGCACACGAGCGCCATTCCCGAGGTCGGCGAGGGCAAGCGCGGCGAGGCGGGTTATTTCGGCTACCTGCTGCGCCAGGCGGGCGCGGCGCACCGTTTGCGCATGGAGCGGGCGCTCGACGATCTCGGCATCACGCCGCCGCAATTCGTGGTGCTGACCATGCTTGCCGCCTACCCCGGCATTTCGGGCGCCGATCTCGCGCGGCTCGCGGCGCTCACGCCGCAAACAGTGAGCGTGATCGTCGCGAATCTGGAGCGCGGCGGCGCGATCGTGCGTCGCCCTCACGCGGTGCATGGGCGCATTCAGCAGATCGACGTAACCGATGAGGGCGAGGCGCTGCTCAAGCAGTGCCGCACGCGCGTGAAGAAGCTGGAGGCGCGCATGGCCACAGGCTTCACGGCCGAAGAGGAGCAGGTGATACGCCGCTGGCTAGTGAGCGTCGCGCGCGAGGACGAAGCGGGCTAAGTGCTATCGCCTGCTACTGCGAGGCGCTTTTCTCTTGCGCGAGGCTGCACGAATGGTCGAGCAGGCCTTCCGCCGTGCCGGTCCCGCCATCCACATCGAGCCCGCTGTTCACGACGAGCCAGCCATTGCGCTGCGCATCGGGGCCCGCGCCTGTCACGAGTATCGTCTGCATGGCCATGGTCTGATTCGGACCGAGATCGCGCTCGACCACGCGAAACGGATTGTCGCGGTCGGAAAGGCTCGTTACGCGCGTGACGCGGTAGCGCGAGCCGTCGAGCGAGGTCCAGCGCCATGTGCCCGGTGCGATATCGCCATACGGTGCGAGCGCTTTCGTCATGTCGGGGCGCATGCAATCGACGTGAATGTGCAGTTGATTCTGCGTGCGGCGCTCGGAGGAATTGATCTCGATGCCGAGCTGGTTGCCGGCGAGCGGCATGCCGAGCTTTGCTTCCACGAAGCGCTTCGCTCCCCATGCGCCTACCCAGTACTCCGGTGCGCCGCCGTAGAGAATCTCGGGGCTCTCGATGCCGGCCACGCGGTCGGTGGGAATCACGAGATACTGCGCGCGCCCGGCAATGTCCTTGAGCACGGCATAGCGCTTCTGGAAGTCGACGGTGGTGCAGGGGCCTGGCTGGCCCCTGTCGCGCATGTTCGGCACGCACTGGCCGCCCACGACTTTCCAGAGACCGTCGGAGTCGACCGCGGAGAGGCGCACGCAGGCGCCGGTGGCGGCGAGCGCAATGACTGCCGTCGTGGAGACGGCAAGCCGGGACATCCGCATGAATGGGGCAAGGCGTAAGGATCGCATCGGCACGAAGGGTCCGGGTTCAGTCGATCGAGCGCGCCGCGGCGCGTAGTGTGACGCAATTCAGCGCGCAGTGTAGCGCAATGCCCGTGACAGTCGCTTACTTGCGGCGCGGATGAAACGCGACCGGCTGCGCGCTCGATGTGTCCGTTGCCGCTGGCGTGGGTCCACGCGTGCCGCAGGTGCCGCAGCCGTCGCCGCAATCGCCGGTCGCGCCTTTGGGCTGCACGAAGCGCCCGAGGCGCTGCGCGAATGCATTACGTTGTGGACGCAACAGGGTAGCGGGCAGGGCGGCCTGCACGCGCGAGGCCGTTTTCGGCGCGAGCTTGCGCAGTGTATAGACGAAGCTCGCGGCGACGAGCAGTGCGATCACGGCGTATTGCGCACGAGTCCGGCATTCATACTCAGTGCCTCGCGATCTGATACGTGGCGAACGACGCCGCATAAGCCACGACGAACATGTAGCCGAACGACACTACGACGGCGCGCCACGAGCGCGTTTCGCGGCGAATCACGGCGAGCGTGGACATGCATTGCGGCGCGAACGCGAACCACATCATCAGCGAGATGGGCGCTGGCGAGCGAGAAGTTCTGCGCGAGCGTGTGGCCGAGCGCGGCCACCGCCGTTTCGCGCGCGGCCCAGATAGCCGGCGATGGAGTAGTCGATGGCGGGCAGCGTCGCGCGACAGTCCGCTCAAATCTCGGGCGCAGGCAGCGTCCCCAGAATCGCTTCGAACGCGAGACCGATCGCAAGCAACCTGCGGTCGCCGCCGGCCGGTCCGTCGAGTTCGAGCCCGACTGGCAAGCGCGCGTCGATCAGGCCCGCGGGCAGCGCGAGCCCCGGAATGCCGGCGTTGCTCGCAGGATCGGTGTTGCGCAAATACGCCTCCATCTCATCGATCGGCGCCGCGCCGTCGATCGACACGCGCGACGAACCGTTCATCTCGTCGATCGGCACCGCGGCGAGCCGCGTCGTGGGAAAGAGCAGCGCGTCGAGGCCGCTAGCGGCAAAAGTCTGGGCGTACAACTGCTGGAGGCGCGGCCGCCACACCGTCATCGCAACGTGGTAGTCGCCGCCGCGTGCGTCGGCCAGCACGGCGTCGTACGCTGCGCGCACGTCGGGACTCGCGATGCGCGCGGCGACCTCGGCCACGGTTTGCACCGGCGCGTGATTCGCCACGAGCCACGCAGTGAGGTCGTCGATCGGCTCGTGCAGCGCGATGGCGTAGCTCACGCGGTCGTTTAGCGCGAGCAGCTCGCTCATTTCGACCGGCACGAGCGTGACGCCCGCGGCTTCGAGCTTCGCGAGCGCGGCGCGCGCCACGTCTTCAAGCGCGGCTTCGAGACCTTCCCACAGCGGCGCGGGCAGCCCAATGCGCAGATTCGTCACGGCGGCCGGCGAGAGCGGACCGTGCCCCGTAATCACGGCGTCGAGCAGCGCGACATCGGCTACCGTGCGGCCCATCGGCCCGACCGTGTCGCGCGTATGGCTGATCGGCACGACGGCTTGCGGGTCGTGATAGCGGCGTTGCGTGCCGCCATCGCCAACACTGGGACGCAAGCCGACAATGCCGCACAGCGCGGCGGGAATGCGCGTGGAGCCGCCCGTGTCGGTGCCGAGTCCCGCGGGCACGATGCGCGCCGCAATGGCAGCCGCCGTGCCGCCCGAGGAGCCGCCGGGAATTCGTTCGGGGTCCCAGGGGTTGCGCACGGGCCCCGCATGCGGCGCGAGATTCGTGCTGGTGATGCCGAACGCCAGCTCGTGCATGTTGGCTTTGCCGAGCAAGATCGCGCCGGCATCGACGAGGCGCTGCACCGAAGGCGCGTGGCGCGCGGGCACGAAGCCTTCGAGCGCGGGTGTGCCCGCCGAGGTCTGCAGGCCGCGCGTATTGATGTTGTCCTTCACGACCACGGGCAACCCGGCGAGCGGCAGACGCGCGCGCTCGTTTGCACCGAGCGCGTCGATACGCTGCGCGCAGGCGAGTGCGCCTTCCACGTCGAGCACGGTCAGCGCGTTGAGGTTGGAAAGCGCCTGCGCGCGCGCGAGCAGCGTGGCGACGTAGTCGGCGGCCTTCAGTTGTCCAGCGTGGATGGCCTCGACGGCTTGCGTCGCGCTCAAATCCAGTTGCTGGTCGACGGTCCATGTCATGCAGCGTTCTCCTCGTGCATCCAGGCAGCCATGCCAACAACGCGCGATACGCGCGTGATACGGTATGGCGCTACTTCTTCAACAGGCGCAGCGCAAAGCGTGCGAGCGTGGGCACGAACGTTGGCCGCAAGAGGCGCGCGTCGTAGCCGCTCATGCGCGCGTCGTTCTCCGCGAGGCAGAGTTCGATCAACTCGCGCGGTGCGAGCGAGTCGCCCAGCACCTCGCGGTTCGCGGGCAGGAAGTTCGAGTCGCGCGCGTGGCCATCGGCGTCGATGCCTCGCGCGATAGCGAGCCGCTCCCATACCAGCATGAACCAGATGGCGACTACGCGCACGGAGTGCCACGGCCTGCGCCACCAGGGCATGGTCTTGCGATACCACGCCACCCAGTTCACGAAGAAGAGGATATGGCGGGCCTCTTCCTGGATCACCGGCTCGAAGGTTTCGACGAGATCTGCCGGGAAAAAGCCCGAGCGCTGCGCCGAGCGAAAGAGGCCAAACGCGAAGAAGCTGTCGATGCACTCGCTATAGCCGGTGAACATCCACGCCCATTCCGCCTTTTTGGGCGGCGGGTATGCGGGTTCAGGCGCAAGTTCGATGCCATAGGCCTGCACGAGATTCGTGAGCACGACCTTGTGGCGCGCTTCCTCGGCGCCGTCCATTTCGATTGCCTCGCGCAGCAGCGGGTCGCTCAGGGTTTGCGCGTAAGTCTTCACGCGGATGGTGGCGCGGCCTTCGGTCTGCACGGCCATGTCCCAGATCGGCAGCGACGTGAGGCGGCTGAGCGCGTCGGGCTCGAGCTTTGGCCAGTCGAGCACGGCGGGGCGATACGGATCGTGGGTATCGAGCAGCATGCGGCAGAACATCTTGCGGTGTTCGTCCGATCCGATTTTGATAGGCCCTGGCGTGGCGTGAGTCCAGCGCCGCAGCGCGGCGTCCTGTTCGGAGATGAAGGCTGAGCCTTCGTCCGGATGCGTCAACGTTTCGGACATGAGCATCTACAGAGAACGGGGTATGACTCCTATTCTGTCACAACCGTAAGGAAGCATGCGCGCTCACGCGCAGCGGCGGTGCTGGTCGATCCACATGCGCGCCCAGCGGCAGGCGTACGCGAGCGCGTGTCTTTCTTCGAAGAAGTAATCGAGTTCGTCGAACGAATGTTGCATCCCCGGTTGCGCGCCCGCTAGCGTGCCAATGGTGAGATTGGCGGCGAAGAGGCCGTTCGGGAGCTGTTGGGCGCTTGGGGCGACGACGTAGCCTTTGTAGCGTAATGGTGTGTTCATGGCCGCGCTTCCTGCTGATCGACTGCTGATTTGCTCGGGTTCTCTTGTTGGGTGGCGCGTGTGCTTTGCTGTCCACTCACTGTGCCGACACGAACCAGCGTACGGACCGCCCCGTGTCGATGGAACCAATCATTCGTCGCAAGCAAATCACGAGTGGCCTGGAACGGTCAGCAGAATGATCCGGATGAGGCGAGGGTGAATCCGGCTTCAATGTGGACCGGACGCTATGCAGCGTCTGTGGGATGGCGCACGCGATGCGCGCCGCGCGCCGCCGGCAATGTGCGTTAGGGAACGTTTCCCGCCCCCGCGCGCGCGGCGGCGCGCGGGTGGGCACAGCCTAGAGGCCGGGCAGCGCGTCAGACAGCGAGGCTCAGGCGCTTTTCGGTGCGCGGCGCGTTGGCGGCCTGCGCGCCGCCAACGCTGTTCACGGCGCTCGCGAGCGGCGTCGTGTGATGTGCGAGGCCCACGCCCTGGCCGCCGAACGCGAGCGCGAACTGCGCCGCCTGGCGGCCGACCGTGGCGAGCTGTTCCGCGACTTTCGCGTCGGAGCACTGCTGCGCGCTCTCGAAGCGCGTCTCGAGCGTGTTGATGCCCGCGCCGAAGGGCGTGGGCCAGCCACGTAGCGCGTGCACGATCGAGCGCAGCGAAGTCAGCACCGAACCCGCGGCCTGCCAGCCGTAGGCCGTGACGACGCAGCCCACGGCGCGGCCGTCCAGGTAGGGGCGGTCGTCGGCACGCAGCTCTTCGAGCGTGTCGAGCGCGTTCTTCACGAGCCCGGAAACGCCGCCATGGTAGCCGGGCGTCGCGATGATGACGGCGTCGGCGGCGCGCACGGCTTCGATCAGCTCGAGTTGGGCGTCGGTGCGAGCGGGGTCTTCGGGCGCGTAGTGCGGCAGCGTGTGCAGGAATGTGCCGCCGAACAATTGTGTGCGCGCACCGGCTTCTTCAGCGCCGCGCAGCGCGAAAGCGAGCGCGCGCTCAGTCGACGAGGCGGCGCGCGTGGTGCCGCCGATGCCCACCACGAGCGGGCGGCGTTGCGAATCGGAAAGGCTCAAGGGGGCTCCCTGAAATGCGATGAGGCCTGGCTCGCGCGTGGCCGGCCACGCAGCCGCGAAGCCGAAAGGCTGGAAAGGGTCATCTTAGAGAGCGCGGCGCGCGGCGCGAAACGACTTTTTGTTCTATCCATATGCCCGCAGCGCTACGTTGGGCTGCGCCACGCGGCCCGAAATGCATATGCGAAACCATTGGTTGGGCGCGCGATGGCCCATGGCTAAGATGAAGCCGTCTCCTCCATGACATCTCCTTGACATGGGATTCGGCCCCGCACTTCTCCGGTGACGGGGCTGTTTTTTTTCTGGAGACGCAAAGTGGGGGAGCTTCGAGGCCTTGGAGGCCGTGATCGCGGCGCTTTCTTGCCGCGCGTTATGTCATGCGAGGTGCGGCTTAACGTGGCGCCGCGCTGGCTCAGACCGTGAGCACGTTGCCGTCGGGACCGATTTGCGGCGGAATTTCCGGGAGTGTCCCGTTGCCTGGCGCGGTGCGCGCGGGGGCGCCCGGCGTTGCCGGCAGCGTGGGCGCGGGCGCGCGCACGGCCGGTTCGGCGACCTTGCGTGTGGTGAGCTTGTCGGCGGAGGCGAGCTTGCGCTTCGTGCCGTGATGCGCCTTCTTGCCGGCATTGCCCGCGTGCGCCGAGGGCGTACGCGCTTCCGGCGGATTCCAGATCTCGATGTAATGTTCCCCGGCGACCGCGGTGGACGCGAGGACGCCCAGCAAGGTCCCCGTGATGAAGAATCGCACGTCGTGTTCTCCGTTTCGATGTTCCGGCCGGGGCCGCGCCATGCAGCGAGGTGCGATGGGGCGACGTGACCCGGTACGGCGACCGGGCGGCACGGAAGGCTGCACGCACTGTACATTCATACAGCCGCTTATGCAAACGTTTCACGACGTGCGTTGGGCGATGTGTTGCATGGGCGCGCCGTGGCCCGGCGCGGCGCCATCCCGGCCTTGCGCCGGTGCTCAAAATGACGTGGGCGGGAGGCTCAAGCGTCGAGCGCGGTCCGGGTCTGCACGGCTGCGCCGTCCGCGGTTGTGCCAGACGCGGACGGGCCGTGGGCGCCGAGCCAGCGGCCGTAGCTGCGCGGCGAGAACGCGAGCGTGAGCGCGATCATCGCGCTGATCGAAACGGCGAGCATGATCCATGCGCCGGTAAAGCCGCCCGTGAGGTCGCGCACGCGCCCGGCCACGATGGGGGCGAGCGCGGCGATCACGAAGCCCAGACCCTGGATGAAGGCGACGAGGCGCGCGGCCACGCGGTGGTCGGCCGAATGGTCGAGCGCGGTGACGAGCGTGACCGAGAACACGCCGCCGAGCCCCGCTCCCGCCGCCGCGACCCACAGCAGCGGTGCGGCCTCGGGCCAGGCGGCGAGGCCGATCACGCCGAACACCTGAGCGCACAGGCCGAGAACGAGCCACGGGCGACGATCCGTGAACTTCGCCGCGGCCAGCGGCAGGAGCAGCGCGCTGGCGGCCTGAAACACCGTCATCGCGGCGAGCAGCGAGCCGCTCGTTTCCACGCTCGCGCCGTGCTGCTGGTAATAAGCGGGCAGCCAGGCGACGAGACTCGTATAGCCGCCGTTGACGAGACCGAAATGCAGGCCGAGCGTCCATGCCCGGCGCTTGCGCCAGACCGGCGCCGTTGCCGCGTTGGCGTGCTCCTGCGAAGGCGCGGCGGCGGCCTGCCGCGCGCGCGCACCTGCGCCAAACCCGCCATTCAATGCCCCCCAGATCGCGAGCGCGACGAGCGCGGGCAGCGCCCACACGGCGAGCCCCGCATGCCACGAACAGGCGATGCGCGCGACGAGCGGGCTCAGGCTCGCGCCGAGCCCGCCGCCGCCCATGATCGACGCGGAAAACAGTCCCATTGCGAGCGGCACGCGCGCGGCGAAGCGTTGTTTCAAGACGGCGGGCAGCAGCGCCTGGATGGCCGCGACACCCGCGCCGGCCGCGGCTGCCGTGAGCATGAGCGCGCCGCCGCTCGCGGCGAACGCGCGGGCCGCGCAGGCCGCGGCAATCGCCACGAGGCCGAGCGCGACGCCGCGCGTCTCGCCGAGCCGGCGCGCGAGCAGGCCGGTGCCGAACGCGCCTAGCCCCATCGCGACGACGGGCAGGCTCGTGAGCAGCGAAGCGCCGTAGAAGCTCAGGCCGGTGTCGTGGCGAATGGTCGTCATGAGCGGGCTGATCGAGGTGAGCAGCGGCCGCAGATTCAGGCCGATCGCGACGATCGCGGCATACCACGCAAGCGCGCTGGCCGTCTCGCCGGGCGGCGTCTGGGAACGAATGGAGCGGGTTTGAGGGTTCAATGCGGTCAACCTTTTTACTGCCGTATGGTTGACCATTATACAAAATAATTGTCAACAATCTGGCGGGCTGCGCTATCCCCGGCATGGGCGTTCGAGTATGGGCGCGGGTCTATATCGTCTCGCCATGCCGCTCGCTACAATGCCACCTGACCCAGCGACCCGACCCAGCTAGCGCGCGTTTCCATGGCCCAATCCTCCCGCCTCGCCCCGCCCCGCGACACCGACGAACCGTCCGATGTCGAAGCGCATGTCTATGCGTCGATTTCTTCCGCGCTGCTCGAGGGCAAGCTCGCGCCGGGCCAGCAACTGGTGGAGCGCGAACTCGCGGCGGCGTTCGGCTGCACGCGCGGCGCGCTGCGCAAGGTGCTGGCGCGCCTCGGCTACGAGGGCAAGCTCGTGCTCGAACCCAATCGCGGCGCGTTCGTGCCGTCGCCCTCGGAGGACGACATACGCGCCGTGTACCGCGCGCGCCAGGTGGCCGAAGCCGGCGTGATGGTGAGCCTGTGCGGCGCGCTCGACGCCGCGATGCGGCGCAAGCTCGCGGCCCATGTGCGCAGCGAGAAGAAGGCGTTGCGCGAAGCGCGGGTGGACGAAGCGGTGCGCCTCGCGGGCCAGTTCCATCTGCTGCTGACGGAGCAGGCGGGCGGCGACGCGCTCGTGGAAGCGCTAGCGCAACTGGTCGCGAAAACGGAGCTTTACAAGGCGTTGTTCGATCCGTCGAAGGCGTCGATGTGCGCGCCCGACGAGCACGCGCAGATCATCGAGGCGCTCGAGGCCGGGGACCTGGCGGCGGCGCTCGCGACGATGCGCGCGCATCTGGGCGAGCTGGAGGAGCGGGTGGTGCAGCAGGCGCGTGCGCGCGCTGGGCGCGACCTCAAGGCGGTGTTCGCGGAGATTGCGAACGGTTGAACGTGCAGGGTGCGCGTCAGCCTTGGCCTACACGCCTGCGCAACTCCTTCGAAGCCGCGAGCGGAATGCGCGCATCGTCCCACGTGGCGAGCCATTCGACCTCTTTCGCGGCGAACACCTGGCCATGATTGCGCAGCGCGTACTGCAATGAATCGATAACGTGATTGCGGATGATTTCGGGCGTATGCGGATCGTCGAGGACGATGCGCAAGGCTTCGAGCGTGGCCATGGTGCGGCTCCGGCGAATGTGGCGACCGCAACGTTATCTCACGACAAAAAAGCACGACAAAAAAGCGCTTGCCGGGCGGGCAAAGATGCCCGGCTCGCGCGCCTTAGTGCCGCGTGCGCTTGAAGATCTCGTACTCCTCGGCGATGGCCCGCGCAACAGCAGGCCGCTCGCGCACGCGTTGCGCATAGGTCGCGATGGCAGGCCATTGCGACACATCGATGCCCACATACGGCGCCCAATTCAGTACGGTCACGAGATAGGCGTCCGCTACGCTGAATTCGTCGAGCAGGAAGGTGCGCGCTTCGAGATGATGCGCGAGCAAGTCGAAGCGGCGCGGGATCTTGCCGCGGGCATATTCCTTGACGGCCTCGTCCACATCCTTGCCGAGCAGCGGCACGAACACGGCCTTGTGCAGTTCGGTGCCGATGAAGCCCAGCCATTGCTGCAAACGTGCACGCTCGCGCGTGCCCGCTGGCGGCGCGAGCCGTGCTTCGGGAAAACGGTCGGCGACCCACGGCAACACCGCCGAGTTTTCGGTGAGCGTCCAGCCGTCGTCCTCGCGCAGGACCGGCACCTGGCCAAGTGCGTTGACGGCGAAGAAGTCGCCGCCTTCGGCGAGCTGCTTCGTGAGCGTATCGACCTGGATGTAGCGTGCCTGCGCGCCTGCCTCGTAGAGCGCGATGCGCGTGGCGAGCGAGCATGCCAGCGGGGCGAAATACAGATCCATCGTCATCCTCCATTGCATTTATCGGGGCTTTCGAATTTTTGTACTATAGTGAACAAAAATCGCCGATCCAATATTTATATGCAATCCAGTACAAAAAAGAATAGCCGCCCGCGTGGACGCCCGCGCGCCTACGATCCGGAAGAGGCGCTCGCCCGCGCGCGCGATACGTTCTGGCGCAACGGTTACGCAGGCACATCGCTCGACGACTTGAGCGAAGCGACTGGAATGAACCGGCCAAGCCTCTATGGCGCATTCGGCGACAAGCACGCGCTGTATCTGCAAACCATGGAGCGCTACGTAGAAGCCGGGCGATCGGCGATGGAGTCGGCGCTCGACAGCGCATTGCCGCTGCGCGACGCGCTGATGCGCGTATTCGACGGCGCGCTCGGCTGGTATTTGCCGGCGCACGACGCGGCGCGCGGCTGCCTGCTGATCGGCACGGCGGCGGTGGAAGCCGTCAACGACGACGCAGTACGCGAGCGTCTCGCCGCGGGCTTGCGCACGTTCGACAAGGCGTTCGAGCGACGCCTGCGCGTGGCGCTCGCGAAGGGCGAGTTGCCGCCCGATGCGAACGTGCCGATGTTCGCGCGCCTGGCCTCTGCGCTATTGCACAGCATGGCGCTGCGCGCGCGGGCCGGCGATTCGCGGGCCTCGCTGCGCGCCATGGCAGTGGCGGGCGTCGCGCTGATCTGTGGCGAAGCGCCGATCGCGGCCGATGCGCGTCCCGCGCGGCGGCGCGCGAAGTGACGCGACGCTGAACACGGCTCGACAGCACCCGCGGCACGGGTCCGCCCGCCGCTTTCCCTTGTTACACTGGCGCAGTCGCGCAAGGACGGCTTGCGCACTCGACGAGGGGAACACGATGGTGCGTTACAGGCACTACAAGGGTGGCATTTACGAACTGGTTTGCGAAGCGACGCTCGAATCGGATCCGACTGTCACGATGATTGTGTATCGTGCGGCGAACGGCACGATCTGGACGCGACCCTCCACCGTGTTCTTCGAACTCGTCGAGTACGAGGGCGGCCTCGTGCCGCGCTTCGCGCCCGTCAACTGATTCCATTCACACTCGTTTTTCTACGCTTTAGAGGTTTCGCCGAATGCGTTTACTGATTGCGCTGATCTTGCCCTGGCTCCTGTTTTTCACCATTGGGCGTCCGATTGCGGGCATCGTCTGCCTGATCCTGCAGATCACGCTAATCGGCTGGATTCCGGCCGCGATCTGGGCCGTGTACTCGCTCAGCCAGTACAAGACCGACCGGAAAATAGAGGACGCGCTCGGCCGCCGCGGCTAAATCGCGCGGTCGGTGCGTGTGCGCCGCGTACAGGCGGCTTCCGTCGGGGAAACGGTAATCCACGCTCACAATTCAATAAGAACTTAACGCTGATTCTCCTTTCTTACAGATAGAAAGGAGATTGGCAATGTTCAAGTTCGTTCTCACGGCGGGCGCTATCGCGCTCCTGGCCGGCTGTGCGGTGGGCCCCGGCTACGACTATGGCTCCGGCGGCTATGGCCAGCCGTACTCCACCGGTTATTACAGCGGCTACGCGCCGGGCTATGCGCCGGCCTATGGCAGCGTCAACATCGGCGTCTGGGGCGGTGGCGGCGGTCGCGACTATCACGGCGGCGACTGGCACGGCGGCGGAGGTGGCTGGCACGGTGGCGGCCCTGGCGGTCACGGCGGTGGACACGGCGGACCCTGGGGGCCGCCGGGCGGCAATCATGGAGGCGGCCCCGGCGGCGGAGGCCATGGCGGCGGCCACGGCGGTGGTGGTCATGGCGGAGGCGGTCACGGAGGCGGCGGCCGTTGACGCGGGCTTGTCGCGCGCACTGGCGCGGCTTTCATGACCCGCCCGCTATTCGCCCCTTGCGGCGCATCCGCTGCAAAACGAATCAGGCCCGCCACTCTCACGAGGGCGGGCCTGATGCTTTGCACGGGAACCCGGCGTCACAGCCGGGGTTGCCGCGAACTTACTGGCTCGACTGCGACGTGCCGTTCGTCGACGGGCCGTATGCCGTCGCGCGCTGCGCAGCGACCTTGGCTTCGGCAGCCTGAATGTTTTCCGGGTAGTGAATCCAGTCGCTCGGGTCGTAGCCGGCGGCGCGCAGCTGCGCGAGGTCGGCGCGAACTTCGGCGCGGGTCACGGGTTGTTGCTGGGTTTGCGCCTGTGCGAACGCAGCGGCGGGTACGGCGACGATAGCGGCAAGCACAGCTGCCTTCAGAAACGACTTCATGACGAACCTCCGATATCTTTTGTGAGAAGCCATCGCATTGCGTGGCCCATGGCGACAATGTATGTGGTCGGAGGGTCAGGGTAAATACTTAGAAAACGAATTCAGTGTTCTCCTGACGACAACAATCGGGTTTGAAATCTCCTGAAGTATTGCGCCGCGCGCCTGCAATAAGGAAAGAAGGCCACAGATAATCCGGCCCTAAATGCCCGCCGGATTGTTGCTAAATCCGTAATTCCAATTCGCCTGAATCGGTCTGTATCCGCCCGGGGCGCTTGCCTAGAATCCACTCACAGTCGGCCGTTGCGGCGAATCGCAGCGAGCCGGCCGAGCACGACACGATGTGTACCGTTGTCGCGCATCGACGTTAAATAATTCCGGAGGTTGTCATCATGAAGTCGCTTCTCAAGGCTGTTGCCCTTACTGTTGCCCTGGCCGCTCCGCTGGCCGCTTTCGCTCAAGCCGATCAAGGTCTGACCCGCGAGCAAGTGCGCGAGCAACTCGTCGAATTCCAGCAAACGAGCCGCAACCAGGCTGCAGTCGCCACCCAGACGGCCGCGCCCGTCGCCCAGACGGATGGCTCGTTCGGCGGCGTGAGCAACTCGACGTCGGTTGCGGGTGCTCGCTACGTGTCGGAAGCGGCGCGCACCGGTCCGCAATCGGTGTACTTCGGCGGCCAGTAAGCCTGTCGGCAGTGACAAGATAAAAAACGGCCCGCGAGTTCGCTTCGCGGGCCGTTTCGCATCTGGGCTCTGCATTCTGTAGCCGCTACATCGCTTCCGCTTCCGGCACGTCGAGCACGAGATCCGTGCGCGCGACGGCCACGCAGGTCAGCACATAGCCCTCGGCCTTTTCCTCGCGGCTCAATCCGGGCCATTCGATCGTGAAGCTCACTTCGCCGCTCATCACGCGGCACATGCAGGCGCGGCAGGTGCCGTTGCGGCACATGCGCGGCAGACGGATGCCCTCGAACGCCGCCGCTTCCAGCAAGGTCAGTTCGGGCGGCGCTTCGAAGCTGCGCCCAAGCGGCTCCACGCGGACGACAGGCACGGATTCGTGGCTCATGTCGCTCATGAAAGCGATACCCCGAGCAACCGCCCCGCGCCCGCCGTGAACGCCGCCGCGGCGAGCCCGATCACAATCTGCCGGAATGCCGAGAACGTTGCGCTGCGCCCATTGAAGAGCGACGTGAACACGCCGACGAGGGCGAGCCCGCACGCGCTCAACGCAATCGACTGCGCGATCGCCGTGACGCCGTGCGCCCACAGGAACGGTGCGGTCGGAAACGCCGCGCCAAGCGAGAAGAGGCAGAACGACACGGCGGCGGCCGACCACGGATTGCCGCCCAGCTCCTTCGGGTCGATGCCAAGCTCCTCGCGCGCGAGCGTATTGAGCGCCTCGTCCTTGTTGCGCATGATCTGGGCGGCCACGCGGCGCGCTTCTTCGGGCTCGACGCCCTTCGCCTGATAGATGAGCGCGAGCTCGTGCCGTTCGGCGTCGGGCGTGTGCTCGAGTTCGTCGGCTTCCTTCGCGAGTTGCGTGCGCGCAAGCTCCCGCGCGTTGGTCACCGAGAGCCACTCGCCGAGCGCCATGGAGCACGCGCCCGCCACGAGTCCCGCGAGCCCCGTGAGCAAGATCGTGCGATTGACGCTGCCCGCGCCCGCCACACCCATGATCAGGCAGAAGTTCGAGACGAGCCCGTCGTTCGCGCCGAGCACCGCCGCGCGCAGGTCGTTGCCCGAGGTCGCGCTCTTGTGCCACGACTCGGCCGCGCCGATTGTTTCGCCGTGGCCGTGGCGGTTGCCTTGTCCCGGCTCGCGCTTCTGCTCGACGATCGCCTGCACGATGGCGGCGTGCTGCTGCTCCTGGGCGGAAAGCTTCTCGGCGCCGGGTTCGCGCGCGTAGCGGTCGCGGTCGGCGTATTCGGCGGCAGCCACGGTGGGCAGCACGAGCGAAGGGCCAAACGTGCGCGTGAGCGTTTGCAGCAGGCGCGTTTTTGCACTGCGCCGATGCGGCCGGGGCGTGACGCCGTTAGCCTCGAGCTTCTCGCGCCAGACGCTCGCGTGCTCGCGCTCGGACTCGGCGAGTTCGGCGAAGATGCGGCGGCGCTCGTCGTCTTTCTCGACCGCGGATAGCGTGTCGTAGACGGCGGCGCTGTCGAGTTCGTCGGCGAGATTGCGCCGGAAGCGGTTGATTTCCTGGGCGGAGGCCATGGGGCGCAGTGCGGGAAGCGATTCACCAAGCTTACCCTGGCGCCGCTGTGGCCAGAAGCCGCGCCTCGAACGTCCCAGCTTGCCGGTTCGCTCAGCGCCGCTGACGCAAATGCCGGTAGACCGTGTTGCGCGCAAGCCCGAGTTCGCGGGCCGCCGCCGAAACATTGCCGCTGTGGCGCGCGAGGGTTTCTTCGATGAGCCGCGACTGCCAGACGGAAAGGCGCGCGGGTTCGTGTTCCGTGTCGCTCGTCTCGGCTTCGGCCGCGGCTTCGGCGGACGGCTCCGCGCAATCGCTCGCGGGGTCGCAATCGTGCATGAGGTCTTCGGGCAGATGCTCCATGTCGATGGCGTCTTCGCCTTCGGCCATGATCGCCGCCGTGCGCAGCGCGCTGGCAAGCTGACGCAGATTGCCCGGCCAGCGGCAGCGCGCGAAGCACGCCCGCACGGCCGGGGTGAGGCGCGCGGGCGCGCCCGGCACCTCGCGCCGCACGATTTCGAGCATGCGGGCCACGAGCGCGTCGAGATCGGTGCGCTCGGCCAGCGCCGGCAGCGTGACGACGAGGCCGTTGATACGGTAGTAGAGATCTTCGCGGAACGTGCCTTCGGCGATCATCGCGCGCAGATCGCGGTGCGTGGCGCAGACGATGCGCAAATCCACCGGCACCGCGCGCGTGCCGCCGAGCGGCACGACGGCGCGCTCCTGCAAGACGCGCATGAGCCGCACCTGTTGCGCGAGCGGCATGTCGCCGATCTCGTCGAGAAAGAGCGTGCCGCCATGCGCCTGCGCGATCTTGCCGGCGCTGCCGCGGCGCTTCGCGCCTGTGAACGCGCCGTCTTCGTAGCCGAACAACTCGGCTTCGATCAGCGTGTCGGGCAGCGCCGCGCAGTTGAGTGCGACGAATGGCCCGTCGCGGCGCGGCGAATCGCGATGCAGCGCCCGCGCGAGCCATTCCTTGCCGGTGCCGGTGCGGCCGAGCACGAGCACGGGGATATCGCGACCTCGCACGCGCGCCACGCGCTGGAGGGCGGCAGCGAGCCGTTCGTCGCCGGTATCGAGTTCGGCGAGCGTGGGCTGGGGTGTCGTATCGGCGGCGCAGGGCGCTTTCGCTGCCGCGGGCGCAGGCGTGTACGGTGCGCGCGGCGTTTCGACCGTAACAGTTCGCGTAAGTGTGGTGGCGCCGGGCGTGGCGCGAGCGATCACGCGCACGCCGCTTGGCAGCGCGAGCATGAGCGGTTCGCCGGGTGCGCGCATGAGCTGCTGCATGAACGCCGCGAACGGCTGGCCGAAGAGCGCCGCGAACTCGCGCTGCTGTAACTCTGCGAGCGGCGCGCCGAACTGGAACAGGGCGCTGCGATTCGCGCAGAGCAGGGTGCCGTCGGCTGAGAAGGCGGCCAATCCTTCGTACAGCGTACCAATGAACTCCGAGCGCGCGTGAAACTGGAGCCGGATGGCTTCGGCGAATTCGGTGTTGAACAGATGGTTCTCGATCATCTGCGCCGACATGCGCACGAGCGCGAGCGTGTGCTTGTGAAAGCCGCGCGACTCGCCGCTCACGTCGAGTGCGCCGAGCGTGCGCCCGTACGGATCGGCGATCGGCGCGCACGAGCAGGTGAGGATGTGATTGGCGCGCAAAAAGTGTTCGCCCGCGTGCACCGTGGTGGGCTGGCCTTCCACGAGCGCCGTACCGATCGCATTCGTGCCGCGATGCTGCTCGGCCCACGAAACGCCGGGGCGCAGCGCCACACGCTGCGCTTTCTCGACGAAGTCGCTGTCAGCGAAGCTATGGAGGATCACGCCGTTGCGGTCGGTGAGCAAGACCATGCTCTGCGTATCGACGATCTGCGCGTGCAAGGCGTCCATCACGGGCCGCGCCTGGTGATAGAGCGTGCGATTCGTGTCGATCAGATCGCGCAGGTCCGCGGCGGCCAGTGCGTCGAATTCGGGCGCCTCGGTGGCGCGCAGCCCGAGTGCGCGCGAGCGCGCGTGAGCCTGCGCGATGGCGTCCGCGCGGGCCGCGTCGTGCGGCGTGACGGGGCGTCGGGTCACTCGTGTCTCCAGTCGTTTTGGGCGCTACGCTGCGGCGCAGCATGGCAACAGTGCGGCAAATGCGCGAGCGGCGCCTCTGGGGCAGTTCATGGTACAGGATACGCGGCGGCTGCCAATTCGGGTTGAAGCCGGGTTGAAGCCGGGTTGAAGCCGGGTTGAAGCCGGGTCGGGCCACGTCAAAGCACCTTGAGTTTCCCGGCGCGAGTGCCATGATGAAGGTGAGGGCGCATTCGCGTCGCGCCCCCGCTCCATAACGGAGTTCGTCATGGTGCACGGCGAATTGAGGATCGTGGGGGCGTTGCTCGCCACGTTCGTTACGCTCTTTGGCCTCGGGTATGCACTCGATGGACTGATCTTCGACGAGAACAACGTCGTGCTGTCCGGAATGGTGACCGTGGCTCTTGGGATCGTCGCGTTCGTGTTGATGCTCACCCTGCACCCGAAAGACCTCGAACATCTCGATCAGCACCGGCATCGCGAAACCTGACGCGCTCGAGCGGCGCGCATGGTGCGATGCGGCAACCGGCGCAGCGCGTTGGCGCAGGGCCGGGGTGGAGGATGTGTGTGCGCGCAACGGCAAGCGAATGCTGCACACGCGAAAAAGGGCGCAAAGCGCGGCGCAGGCAAGGACCTCGCGGGCTATTTCAGGCATGTGACAACGTCGACCTTGCGGGCGGCAGGAAGTCGTCTAAAGTGAATCAAATCACCCTGCGCGAACGGGTCGTTCGCGAGGGTTGGTGTTGATCCGCGCATGCCGGATCGGGGTGTTCCCAGGCACTATGCCGGGGCAGTCCGGGAAGGTTGAACGCGGCCTTTTCACCCTCCACCAAAGGCGACTCCCATGCAGATCATGTTTCCGAATGAGGTGCCCGAGTACTCGGGCCCAGACCTGACCTTGGCGTTTCCGGCGATGATCGATGGCGAGCGGGTGGAGTGTCTGATCACGGCGGCGGCGCTGGAAGATCACTTCGGGGCGGCTTCGCCGCGTGCCGAAGACATGCTCAGCGCGTTCGACCATCATCGCGACCGCATCGAGGCTTGCGCGCGCCGTTTGCTCTCCGAAACACGTGCGCAGTGTCTCGTGCTGCGCAGCGGTTACGTGCGGTTCGTGCAGGCGCACGGCAGCGCGTAGTCAACTCGAAAGCGCCCGCACGGCGGGCGCTCTGCGTTCAACCGCATTGTTGCCGCGCCCCAAGGGGCGCGGCGCTCGTTTACGCGCGCGCCGCCTTGCCGCTAGATGATGCGGCGCAGCGTGTTGTCGCGGAAGACGAGGTGATGCGCGATGGCCGCGAGCGCGTGCAGCCCGATCACCCAATAGAAGAGATTACCGATCAGCACGTGCGCATCCTTGAGGAACGTGCGCGCGGCCGGATCGGGACCGACGAGCGTGATCTGCAGATCGAGCCCCGCGAGCGTGACCGGATGGCCGCCGGTGTTGATCATCAAGATGCCGAGGAGCGGCTGTACGAAGATGAACAGGTAGAGCGCGAGATGCACGAGCCGCGAGAGAAACGAAAGCAGCGCGTTCGAGTCGATGTCCGCGGGCGCGCCGCGCCACAAACGCCAGGCGAGGCGCAGCACGGCGAGCGCGAGCACGAGCGAGCCCGCCCAGAAGTGCACGTTGTTCCAGAGCACGCGGCTATCCGTGCCCTTGGGGCCGCGCACCTCGATCGCGAGATAGGCGAGCGCGACGAGCACGAAGATGGCCCAGTGAAAGAAGATGGCGGGCTTCGTGTAGCGTTCGGTTGCGGCGGGGTAAGTTGCCACGTGGCGGCTCCTGTATGCGAGGGATCTGGCGATAGATCCCTATGATAAGGACGACGCGCCGCGCGGGGCAGCTATGCGGCTGGGAAGTTTGATGCTGCGGGGTGGCGGCAGTGAAAAAGAGGCGCGTTGCGGGCGAACGGGCCGCTAAAACAAAAAGGGTGGCGCGAAGCCACCCTTTTGCGTTTTACGCGTTGCCGAGATAGAAATACCGGAACAGGAACACGGCGGCGATGATCCACACGACCAGTTTCACGTCGCGCACACGGCCCGTGAGGAGCTTCAGGCCCGCATACGAGATGAAGCCGAACGCCACGCCGTTGGCGATCGAGTAGGTGAACGGCATGACAAGCGCCGTGAGGGCGGCGGGCACGACTTCGGTGGCGTCGTCCCAGGGCAGATCGGCGAGTTCGCGCAGCATCAGGCACGAGACGTAGAGCAGCGCCGGCGCCGTGGCGTAGCCCGGCACCACGCCCGCGAGCGGCGCGACGAACAGGCACGCGAGGAACAGCACGGCAACCGTCAACGCGGTCATCCCGGTGCGGCCGCCTGCCTGCACGCCCGAGGCGCTTTCGATATACGCCGTGGTCGACGAGGTGCCGAGAACCGAACCCGCGAGAATCGCGGTGCTATCGGCGAGCAGCGCGCGGTTCAGGCGGTGCATCTTGCCGTGCACGAGCAGGCCCGCGCGGTTCGCCACGCCCATCAGCGTGCCGGTCGCGTCGAACAGCTCGACGAGGAAGAACACGAGCACCACGTTGAGGATGCCGGTCGAGAGCGCGGTCTTGATGTCGAGCTGAGCGAAAGTCGGGGCGATCGACGGCGGCGGGGAGAAGATGCCGTGGAACTGGTTGCCGCCGAAGAAAAACGACAGGACCGTGACGCCCACGATGCCGATCAGGATCGCGCCGCGCACCTTCAGCACGTCGAGCGTGACGATCGCGAAGAAGCCGATGATCGCGAGGATCGTATGCGGATCGTGCAGGTTGCCGAGCTCGACGAGCGTGGCCGGGCTGCCGACCACCACGCCCGAAGTCTTGAGCGAGATGATCGCAAGGAAGAGACCGATACCCGCGGTGATCGACACCCGGATCGAATGCGGAATGCCATTGACGATGGCTTCGCGCACGCGCAGCAGCGTGACGATGAAGAACAGGCACCCGGAGATGAACACCGCGCCGAGCGCGGCCTGCCAGGTAAAGCCCATGCCCTTCACGACCGTATAGGCGAAATACGCGTTCAGGCCCATGCCGGGCGCGAGCGCGATGGGGTAGTTCGCGTAGAGGCCCATCACGAGCGAGGCGAGCGCCGCGACGAGGCAGGTGGCGACGAATACGCTTTCCTTCGGCATACCGGCGTCGCCGAGGATGGCCGGATTCACGAAGATGATGTAAGCCATCGTGAGGAAAGTGGTGAAACCGGCGAGCAGTTCGGTGCGCAGGTTGGTGCCTGCTTCTTCGAAACCGAAATAGCGTGAGATGGCGTCCATGAAGATCGGGCCCTTGAGAGTCGAGCGGGTTGTTCGCTGCTTGTTGTGTGGGTTCTTGCGTGTAATCGGCGCCGGCAAATGCGCGCTGCACGCACGCGCGCTTGCCGTAGCGCGTGGCTACGGGCGCGATTGTAAACAATTGTCCGTCGAGTGCAGAAAAGCCGTTGTGAGCGTGGACCGGGTACAACAGCACGCGTGGCGGCGGCAAGCGTGAAAGCGGGCGGCGAATGCGCCCGTGGCGCGAGGAAACGGGCACAACCGCACTCGGGCGCTGGGCGTTGCATCCGCCGGGCGCCGGGTTACGGCGGCTGTGTTGCGATCAAGCGATTACTGCGTCATTTGACCGGCGGGAGCGCCATATCCGGTGTGCGCCGCGCGATGTTGCGCGACGATCGCGCCCGCGCGTTGCGCGTTTTCCGGATAGTCGATCCAGTCGAGCGGGTCGTAGCCCGCCTGACGCCATTCGATCAGATCCGCACGGACCTGGGCTCGAGTCAGCGGTTGCGACGGATCGTACGGCTGGGCCACCGCCGCAGCCGACGCGAAGCAGCACGCTGCGGCCACGATGCCGAGCGCTACACGCGGAAGGGAGTTCATGGCAAGGCCTTTCGTATTAGGGATATCCCTAAAATTATAGGCGCTATCTCGTTAACTCAAAGGGCGATCGAGGGCTACTTTGGTGGCTCGGGATGTTTCGAAAAGTGATTGCGCGCGCTTGCCGTGCGGTAGTCGGTCGGGCGCTGTCCGGTCCATTTGCGGAACGCGCGATGAAACGCGCTCGGCTCCGCGAACCCGACCGCCGCTGCGACATCCGCCACTGAGCGGCCCGGCTCCTGCAGCGCCGCGATCGCGAGGTCGCGGCGCAATTCGTCCTTGATCGACTGGCAGCTGTGACCCTCCTGGCTCAGCCGCCGGCGCAGCGTGGCGGGCGCCACGTTCAGACGCTGCGCGATGGCGTCGGCATCGGGCCAGGCGGTCACGGGCAGCGCTCGCAGCACACGTCGCACGCGCGCCGCGAACGCGCCCGGATTGCGGTACTTCACGACGAAATTTCCGGGCGCGTTGCGCAGGAAGGCCCGCGCCGAGCTGGCGGTCTGGATCACGGGCAGTTCGAGAAAGCCGGGCGCGAATTCGAACCACGTGGCCGGCTGGTCGAACGTCATGTCGTCGCAGAGCATGAGTTGGTACTCGTGCACGGCGCCCGGCTGCGGGCAGCGAAAACGCGCTGCGAGAAGCGGAATGCGCCGCCCCACGAGCCAGCACACGAGCCCGTAGACGAGGATGAACCAGGTGGCGTACGCGAACATCGTGGGCGTGCGTTTGTCCGCGCGATGCGAGAGCGTGACGCGCACGCGCGTGGCGTCGATGTCGATCTCGCCCGCCAGATCGTCGAGCACGAGCCGCATGAAGTGCACGGCGCGCTGCAGCGCCTGGCGGCCCGTGCTCGCGCCGAGCGCCGAGTGCGTCATGGCGATGAAGCTGCCGCTTTTCATCGCGTGCGAGTCCTGACCGAAGAACTCGTCGTCGAGCCCGCGTGCGATGCCCGACCACAACTGGCCATATTGCGCGGCGCTCACGCGCGCCTCGGGCGCGAGCAGCACGGCGGGCGCGATGCCGGCGGCGTCGGTGAGCGGCGCTGTTTCGAGGCCGCCCGCGCGTGCCAGCGCGAGCGTCTCGTTCACCAGGCTCATCGAGATCGTGCCTTTTTCGCTCAGTGTGTTCGTCCTCGCCGGTTGCAATTGGGTCGCCTTCCAAGGGGTTGTCGCAGCCGATATGGTAAATCCGATCAGTGACTTTGAGCGTGGCGGGCATCGAATACGACCGCTCGCCTGCCTACACTTTTCGCAAGCCTTGCAGCCGGGGCCGCATCGCGCCACAGTGGAAGGCAAGCGCAAGAGACACAGGAAGGGGACACACATGGACGAGTTCTACACCGACGACCAGCGCATGATTCGCGACGCCGCGCGCGACTTTGCAAGCGAGCAGCTGGCGCCGAATGCGGCCCAATGGGACCGCGACAGCAAGCTGCCCGACGAAGTCGTCAAGCAACTGGGCGAAATGGGCTTTCTCGGCATGATCGTGCCGCAGGAGCAGGGCGGCTCGTACACCGACTACGTGGCCTACGCGCTCGCCATGGAGGAAATCGCGGCGGGCTGCGCCTCATGCGCGACGCTCGTGAGCGTACACAACTCGGTGGGCTGCGGGCCGATCCTGCAGTTCGGCACCGACGCGCAGAAGGACCGCTGGCTCGGCAAGCTCGCAAGCGGCGAGCTGATCGGCGCGTTTTGTTTGACCGAGCCGCAGGCGGGCTCCGAGGCGAACAACCTGCGCACGCGCGCCGAACTGCGCGACGGCAAGTGGGTGCTCAACGGCAACAAGCAATTCGTGACCAATGGCTCGCGCGCGAATATCGCCATCGTGTTCGCCGTGACCGATCCCGACGCGGGCAAGCGCGGCATTTCCGCGTTCATCGTGCCGACCGATACGCCGGGTTTCAACGTGGGACCGCACGAAAAGAAGATGGGCATTCGCGCTTCGGACACCTGCCCGATCTCGCTCGTGGATTGCGCGATTCCCGAGGCGAACCTGCTCGGCCAGCGCGGCGAAGGGTTGAAGATCGCGCTCGCGAATCTCGAAGGCGGACGCATTGGCATTGCCGCGCAGGCGCTAGGCATCGCGCGCGCGGCCTTCGAAGCGGCGCGTGCCTATGCGCACGAACGCGTGCAATTCGGCGAGCCCATCATCAAGCACCAGAGCGTGGCAAACATGCTGGCGGACATGCATACGCGCATCAACGCCGCGCGCCATCTCGTGCATCACGCGGCGCGGCTGCGCACGCTCGGCAAGCCGTGTCTTTCGGAGGCTTCGCAGGCGAAACTCTATGCTTCGGAAATGGCCGAGGAAGTGTGCTCGCACGCCATTCAGATTCATGGCGGCTATGGCTTCCTGAACGACTATCCGGTGGAACGCCACTATCGCGATGCACGGATCACGCAGATTTACGAAGGCACGAGCGAAGTGCAGAGGATGGTGATTGCACGACAGCTTTGATATGCAGTGAGGATGACGAAGCAATAATAAGCGAGCGCATATGCGCCGATGTAAAAGGAGACGACGATGACCGGGTTCACCCCTTCCGCGCAGGCCTTCATCGACGCACGCGAGTTGCTGCTGCGTCATCGCACTGACTATGCGCGCGCTTACGACGAATTCACGTGGCCGAAGCTCGATACGTTCAACTGGGCGCTCGACTACTTCGACGTGATGGCGCGCGGCAACGACAATCCGGCGCTCTGGATCGTCGACGACCTAGCGAATGGCGGCACGCGCTATTCGTTCGCGCAGATGTCCGAACGCTCGTCGCGCATGGCAAACTTCCTGCGCGAGCAGGGCGTGGCGCGCGGCGACCGCCTGCTGTTGATGCTGCCGAACCGCGTCGAACTCTGGGACGTGATGCTGGCGGCGATGAAGCTCGGCGCCATCGTGCTGCCCGCCACCACGCAGCTCTCGCCCGACGACGTGCGCGAGCGCGTGGAAACGGGCGGCGCAGGCTACGTTGTCGTGGACGCCGCCGAACTCGGCAAATTCAATGCGCTCGACCAAAGCGTGAAGCGTATTGCGGTGGGCGCCGCGCCCGAAGCATGTGAAGGCTGGATCGACCTCTCGCGCGCGTACGCAGCGAGCCCCGCGTTCGAACCCGACGGCCCGACGCGCGCCACCGACCCGCTTCTGCTCTATTTCACCTCGGGCACGACCTCGAAGCCCAAGCTCGTGGAGCATACGCACGAGAGCTACCCCGTAGGGCATCTTTCGACGATGTACTGGATCGGCCTGATGCCGGGCGACATCCACTGGAACATCAGTTCGCCGGGCTGGGCCAAGCACGCGTGGAGCTGTTTCTTCGCGCCGTGGAATGCGCAGGCCTGTGTGTTCGTCTACAACTACGCGCGTTTCGTGCCGAAAGACACGCTCGCCGCAATCGTGCAATGCGGCGTGACCACGCTGTGCGCGCCGCCCACGGTGTGGCGCATGCTCGTGCAGGAGCCGCTCGCAACGTATTCGGTGAAGCTGCGCGAGATCGTGGGCGCGGGCGAGCCGCTCAACCCCGAGATCATCGAGCGCGTGCGTCACGCGTGGGGCATTACGATTCGCGACGGCTACGGCCAGACCGAAACGACCTGCCAGATCGGCAATTCGCCGGGTCAGCCCGTGGTTGCGGGCTCGATGGGGCGGCCGCTGCCGGGCTATCGCGTGGAACTTGTCGATGCGGACGATCATCCCGCGACCGAAGGGGAGATAGCACTCCCGGTTGGGCCAAATTCGGTGCATCGCCCGCTCGGCCTCATGACGGGCTACGCGAACAACGCGAAGGCGAGCGAATACGCCATGCGCAACGGCTACTACCACACGTCCGATGTCGCCTTGCGTCGCGACGACGGCTACTACGTCTACGTGGGCCGCGCCGACGACGTGTTCAAGTCGTCCGACTACCGCCTGAGCCCGTTCGAACTCGAAAGCGTGCTGATCGAGCACGAGGCGATCGCCGAGGCGGCGGTCGTGCCGAGTCCGGACGAATTGCGCCTCTCGGTGCCCAAGGCTTTCGTCATCGTGCGCCAGGGCTTTGAGGCGGGCCCCGAACTCGCGCGCGAAGTGTTCCGCTTCTCGCGTGAAAAGCTCGCGCCGTACAAGCGCATTCGCCGTCTGCAGTTCAGCGACTTGCCCAAGACCATCTCGGGCAAGATCCGCCGCGTGGAGCTGCGCCGACGCGAAATGGAGCGCAGCGCCGAACCCGCGCGTCAGCCCGACGAGTACTGGGAAGAGGATTTCCCCGAGCTGCGTTGATATCAAAACGGAGTCCGAAATGATCGAATTCGAGTACGCGCATGAGGGCGCGGTGGTCCTGCTCACGCTTTCGCGGCCGCCGGCGAACGCCTTTACGATCGATGGTCTGCGTCAGCTTCAGCAGGTCATCGAAGCGTTCGATCGCGAGCCGCAAGTGCGCGCCGTCGTCATCACCGGCAGCGGGCCGAAGTTTTTCAGCGCAGGCGCCGACCTCAATGCCTTTGCCAGTGGCGATCGCGAGGTCGCGCGCACCGCGGCGAGCGCATTCGGCGCGGCATTCGAGGCGTTGCAGAAGGCGCGGCCCGTGGTCATTGCAGCAATCAATGGCTATGCGATGGGCGGGGGCCTCGAGTGCGCGCTCGCGTGCGACATTCGCATTGCCGAGGAACATGCACAACTCGCGCTGCCCGAGCCCGCTGTGGGGCTGCTGCCCAGCGGTTGCGGCACGCAGACCTTGCCCTGGCTCGTGGGCGAAGGCTGGGCCAAGCGCATCATCCTCACGGGCGAGCGCGTGAATGCGCAAACGGCGCTACGCATCGGTCTGGTGGAAGAAGTCGTCGCAACCGGCGGCGCGCGCGAGGCGGCGCTCACCATGGCCGCGCGTGTTGCGGGCTTGAGCCCGCAAGCGGTCACCTTCAGCAAATCGCTGATCCATCAGGCGCGCAATGGCGTGCCGCGCGGCGCGGCGCTCGCTGTCGAGCGCGAGCGCTTCGTCGATCTGTTCGACTCGCCCAACCAGCGCGAAGGCGTCAACGCGTTTCTGGAAAAACGCAAACCGCGCTGGCATATTGAAATGGAGAACTAAGCAATGAACGCAACACCCGCTTCTGCTCAGGCGGCGACGGAAGCCGAACAGGGCGTGCTGTATCGCGTGGTCAATCGCGTGGCGATCGTCACGCTCAATCGTCCGGCAGCGCTCAATGCGCTTTCGCACGCCATGGTGCGCGAACTAGCCACACTGCTGGAGCGCGTGCGCACGGACGACGATATCGTCGCGCTCGTGCTGGAAGGCGCAGGCCCGAAAGGCTTTTGCGCGGGCGGCGACGTGCGCGCGATCTATCAACTCGCACGCGAGAAAGCACGCGAAGGCGCGAACGGCTGGCAGCAATTCTTCGTCGACGAATATCGCCTCGATTTCGCGCTCCACACGTTTTCAAAGCCGCTCGTCGCGCTGCTCGACGGCGTGACGATGGGCGGCGGCATGGGCCTCGGCCAGGCGGCGGCGCTGCGCGTTGCGACCTCGCGCACGAAGATCGCGATGCCGGAAACGCGCATCGGCCTCTTGCCCGATGTGGGCGCGACGCACTTTCTCGCGAAGATGCCGGTGGAGTTGGCGCTATACGTGGGCTTGACCGGCGCGATGCTCAGCGGCGCGGACGCGGTGCATTGCGGCCTCGCGGATGCCTGCGTGCCGGGCGAATGGCTCGATGGCTACGAGGCGCGTCTTTTGGCGGCGCAATGGTCAAGCGACGTGCATGCAAACTTACGCGAAGTATTCGTCGCGCCGTGTCATGAGGCTAACGATGGCGCGCTCGCTTCGTTCACTCCGCTCATCGTGCGGCACTTCGACCACCGCCTGCGTGTCGAGCAGATCGTCTCAACGCTGCGCGCCGACCTCGAACGCGAACACTCGCAAGGCGAGCAAGCATGGCTCGAAGCCACGCTCGAAGCGCTTACGCACTATTCGCCCACCATGCTCGAAGTCACGCGCGAAGCGCTGCTGCGCGGCCGCCATATGACGCTTGCCGAGTGTTTCCGCATGGAGCTTGGCATCGTGGGCCGCGCGATCGAGGAAGGCGACTTCTGCGAAGGCGTGCGCGCGCATCTCGTCGACAAGGACCGCAAGCCGCGCTGGGCGCCCGCCACGCTCGTCGAAGTGCGGACCGAGCGCGTGCAGCAATTTCTTGCGTCGCCGTGGCGCGGCGAGGCGCATCCGCTGGCGGACCTTGGCGCTTGAACGTTCGCGATTTCCTCAGTCGGAGGACTCGCGCGCTGACGGCTCGCGCAGCGCGGCGAGCCGCAGTTCACGCTCAGCGCTGACTGCGTGCGCGCCGTGAGAAGGACCCTGCGCACGCGTAAGCAGACGTAGCGTGGCAACAGAACCCGCCACGGCGAGCAACAGCGGAATCGCCAGATCGTGATTCACGTGCGTGAATTCGAGAATCAGCACGGTGGCGGTGATGGGCATCTGCATCGAGGACGCGAGAAACGCACCCGCGCCGATAATCGCAAAGGCGCCTGGCGAAAGACCGGGCCACACGTGATTCACAAGCCCAGCAATGACGATGGCAAGCAGCGCGCCGTTCGCGAGCCCCGGCGTGAGCAGGCCGCCCTTGGCGCCCGCGCGCAACGTGGTGGTCGTGATGAACACGCGCAGCACGAGCAGCGTGGCCGCGAGGCCGATGCCGAGATTGTCGTCGAAGCTCAGACCAGCCGGCCCCTTGCCGTTGCCGAGCAACTGCGGGAACCAGATGGCCAGCAGGCCGATGCCCGCGAAATTCACCACCGTATAGAGCGGCAAGCGCCAGTCCTTGGGCGAGGCGTTGCGCGCGCGGCTCGTCACGCGTGAGAAGCCGTGTGCGGCCGCGCCGAACAGCGGCCCGCAGATCACCGACCACACCACGAGCTGCGCATTGATGCCGTAGGCGGGCACGTGGTACTGCTGCGCGTCGCCGAGACCGATCCATGCAATCACGGCCGCAATGGCCGAGGTGGTGATCGCCGGCACCGCCACCGACCAGCCGAACGTGCCGAGCAGCACTTCGAGCACGAACATCGCGCCGCCCAGCGGCACGTTGTAGACCGCCGCGAGCCCCGCGCCCGCGCCGCACGCGATCATCACGCGGCGCTCCGCGGCGGTGAGTCCCGTGCGCTTCGCGAGCCAGCTCGCGAACGCAGCGCCGATCTCGCGCGGCGCGACTTCGCGTCCGAGCGGCGAACCCATCGCGACGGTCACGATCTGCAGCAATGCATGCACGGTGGTCGCGAAAAAGGGCATGCGCTTGCCGCCCGGCTTGATCGCCGCGCTGATGCTCACGAGCGGACGCGCATAGCGATAGAGCGCCCACCATCCGCCTCCGCCGATCAGCCCGCAGGCCACGAGCACCGCCACGCGCCGCCAGGGCGCGGTATCCGTCACGCCCTGCAGGAAGCTCTCCGCGCCGACGATGTGCCCCGCGCCGTAGCCATAGGCGACGTGCTGGATGGCATGCAGCAGCAGCGCGAGCAGCATGCCGCCGAGACCCGCGCCGATGCCGGTGAGCACGGTCACGATCGCGAGCGTGACGAGCGGGCTGCGCGGCGGCGGACGAACGGCGTTGGCGCGAGCGCGCGGCTCGGGAAGGGGAGTGAGGGATGACACGGCGGGAAGGCGAGCGTGGTAGTCGCGGGGCGACGGGGTGGCGCCCATTGTAGCGAGCGCATGAGGGCGGCGCGTCCAGCACGTTCAGTGCGCCCGGCACGGCCCGCGCAAACGAAAACGCCCGCCGCGAATCACGCGGCGGGCGTTCGAACCGAAGCAGCGCTTACAGGTAGCTGCAAACGTAGTCGAGCGTCTCGACCACTTCGATGTCGAAGCGGCTCTTTCCCGGCACCGAGAATGACTCGCCGGCGCTGTAGGTCTTCCACTCGTCGGTGCCTTCCAGGCGGATGCGGCACTGGCCGGCCTGCACTTCCATCAGTTCGGCGGCGTCCGTGCCGAAGTTCAGCGTGCCCGGCAGGATCACGCCGAGCGTCTTGCGCGAGCCGTCGGCGAACAGCACGGTGTGCGAAACGCACTTGCCGTCGAAGTAGACGTTGGCGCGTTTGATTACGGAAACCTGGTCGAATTGTGCTGCTGCCGTCATGGCGGTCTTCCTCTGTCTTCGTGAATGGAACCGGGCGCCGGGACGACGCGTCGTCCGGGGCGAGGCCGCCATCATACCGGCAGTCGGGCGCGGCCGGCGCATGGCGTCGGCGACGAAACCGACGAATTGCGAATTGAATATTTACAAAAAAATAACATGTTATTACAATCGCAATGACGAATGAGAATCATGCGCATTCGTAACTACGACCATAAATACGTCAATACGCCGACCAACTCGCTCACTCATGTCCGTCCATTTCCAGACGCGGATGCGCGCCATCGCCTCCGTCGCTGCACTCTATTGCTCCGGTTTCGTCGCATCGCCTCTCGTTCACGCGCAAACCGCGCCCGCTGCCGATAGTCCCGCCGCCGCTAGCGCCGCCGCAGCAACGGCTGCTTCGTCCACGGCCGCCGCCGAAAGCACGCTGCCCGCCGTGAAGGTCGTTTCGGGGCCCTCCGACATGCAGACCAAGGCGCTCGACTCGTACAAGTTCACCGCGCCGCTCATCGACACGCCGCGCTCCGTCACGGTGATCCCCGAGGAAGTGCTCAAGGAGAAGAACGTCACGACGTTCCAGGACGCGCTGCGCACGGTGCCCGGCATCACCTTCCTGGGCGGCGACGCGGCGGCGAATCCGTCTGCGGACCGCCCCGTGATTCGCGGTTTCGAGTCGCGCAACTCGATCTTCGTGGACGGCATGCGCGACTCGGGCGTGCAGAACCGCGAAACCTTCGACGTGCAGAACATCAGCGTCATCAAGGGCCCGGACTCCGTGTATGCGGGGCGCGGGTCGGTCGGCGGCAGCATCGACATCCAGACGAAAACGCCGCAGGCCGACAACTTCATCAATGGCAGCGTGGGTCTCGGCACCGATAGTTACCGCCGCGCCACCATCGACTGGAACCAGACGCTCAACGACACCACCGCGTTCCGCCTGAACGCCATGGGCCACGACGCCGACCAGGCGGGCCGCACGGATGTGTACAGCAAGCGCTGGGGCGTGGCGCCCTCGATCGCGTTCGGCCTGAATTCGCCGACCACGGTCACGGTGAGCTACTACCACCTCAACACCTACGACATGCCCGATTTCAGCGTGCCGTTCCGCTCGACGGGCGGCACGCCGGTGTCGTCCAATCGCGGGCAGTTCTACGGCCTGAACTCGCGCGACTACCGCTACGGCCAGACCGATACGGGCGAAGTGAAGGTGGAGCACCGCATCAACGACGCGTGGAAGATCAAGAACACGACGATGTTCGGCCGCTCGACGCTCGACTACGTCGCGACCAATCCGCAGTTGACGAATGCGACCTCGAACATCCTGAGCCTGCAGGCGAAGAGCGGCAAGTACGCGACCAACAGCGTGGCCAACCAGACGGAAGCGACCGGCAAGTTCGACCTGTACGGCATGCGCCACACGTTCACGGCGGGCGTGGAATTCAGCCACGAGCAGGACCTGTACGAAGGCTATCTCGTGAGCGATTCGGCGGGCAACAACATCCGCTCGGGCGGCCCGTGCTCGGTCGCGTACAACTGCGCGTCGATCAACAACTGGAATCCCAACAACCCGTGGACGGGCAGCATCGTCCTGAACGGCGACAAGAGCTTCCCGGGACCGGCCACGCATACGCAAACGAACATCGCCTCGGCATACATGTTCGACAGCGTGCAGCTTTCCGAGCGCTGGATCTTCAACGCGGGCCTGCGTTTCGACCGCTATGACGTGACCGCACAGCAAGCAGGCGTGGCCGATCTGTCGAACACGTCGAATCTCTTCAGCTACCAGTTCGGCCTCGTGTTCAAGCCGGTGCCGACCTTGAGCCTCTATGCGTCGTACGGCACCTCGGCGAATCCGCCGGGTTCGAACTCGGGTCTCGGCGGCGGCACGGACCAGATCACGGCCACCAACAAGGACCTCGCGCCCGAGCGCTCGCGCAACATCGAAGTGGGCGCGAAGTGGGATGTGCTCGATCAGCGCCTCTCGCTCACCACGGCGTTGTTCCAGACCGACAAGACCAACGCGCGCGTCAGCGACGGCCTGGGCGGCACGATCAACGCAGGCTCGCAACGCGTGCGCGGCTTCGAGTTTGGTTTCGCGGGCAACGTGACGAACAAGTGGTCGGTGTTCGGCGGGTACTCGTACCTCGACGCGATCACGACCGATGCCGGCCCGGCGAGCCCGACGCTTTCCGGCCTGCCGATGGTGATGGTGCCCAAGCACAACTTCACGCTGTGGACGAGCTACGACGTGCTGCCGAAACTCACGGTGGGTGCGGGCGCAACGGTTTCGAGCCTGACGTATGCATCGGTTTCCGCGACGTCGCGCAAGTGGATTCCGGGTTACGCGCGCTTCGATGCTTCGGCTACGTGGCGCGTGTCAAAGAAGATCGACCTGCAACTGAACGTGAACAACATCTTCGACAAGGAGTACTACCAGAGCGCGTACCCGATTTACGCAACCTGGGCGCCGGGCCGCTCGGCGATGGTGACGGTGAACTTCTATCAGTGATCGCTAAAGGCTGATCAAGGCGAGTCATGAAAAAAGGGGCGCTCGATAAGGAGCGCCCCTTTTTTATCGCCTGCAAAAATCAGCGCAAGCTCACTCCGGCTTCACCGCCACCGAAGCCTCGGAAGTCAGCATCATGAAGGTGAAGCTCTCCTGCAGATACAGCTTCACGTTCTTGTCGTCATGCGACGCATATCCGATCGACACATCCTGCCCGAGGTGGAACGCGAAATCGCCGCCACGCGTGCTCAGGATCGCGCCGCCTTCGATGGCCGGCGCCCAGATGATCTCGCCGTTCACGAGACGGCGAATGTGCTCGAGAACTGGATAGCCCTGGTCGCTCGCTTCGCTCACCGCCGTATAGGCATCGGAGCCGAGCAGCACCGCGTACGGGCCGTCCACGCCTTGCAGACGCAACTGCTCGAGCGCCTTGGCGATGACCGTGGGGTAATCGGCGATATCGGCCGGCATCGTCAGGATCGGGTTCGACGAGCCTTCGCGAATGCCCGTGATCTGCGCGGCCGTGTAGCCGTCGAAAATCGCGCGGTCTTCCGCGAATGCGAGGCGCGTGGCTGCGTCCTTGGCCGGCTGCCAGTCGGAGTCTTCGGCGCCGCGCTCCACGTCGTCGATGGCCTCGCGCGAAAGCTCGAAGGGCACGCGCAATTCCACGATCGCCTTCACTTCGCGCTGGCGCGCGCGAATGCCTTCCAGCGGCGCCTCGATGCCGTTCTGGTGGCCGGTGCCGACCGCCGCGAGCGCCGGACCGCCGGGGCCCTCGACGTCCACGACGCGGCGGCCCGCGAGCGAGCGCTTGAAAGTGCGCGCAACTTCTTCTTCGATTTGCGACCACGCGGCCGTGGAAATGGGCGCCAGCTCGCGATGGAGGTTATTCATACCGGGGTGCTCCTTTGAGGGATCCGATGGCGAGCGAGCCGTCCGCGCTGGGCGCGGCGGCAGGCTCCGTTTCTGATTGTGACGGGTTGGCGGCGTTCACCTCGACGGTGGGCGCGGCGCCCGGATCGACTTCGGCGAGCGCTTCGAACAGCGTTTGCGACGGCACGAAAAAGAGGCCGCCTGTGACGGCGCGGCTGAAGTCGAGCAGCCGGTCGTAGTTGCCGGGCGGGAGACCCACGAACATGTTTTCGAGCATCTGTTCGATCGGCTCGGGCGAGCGCGCGTAGCCGATGAAGTAGGTGCCGAATTCGGCCGAACCGGGCCGGCCGAACGGCATGTTGTCGCGCAGGATCTTGATCTCGTTGCCCGCGTCGTCTTCGAGCGTCGTGAGCGAGCTGTGCGACCAGCTTGGCTTCACGGCTTCGTCCAGTTCGATGTCCTGGAGCTTCGTGCGGCCGATGATGTGCTCCTGCGCCTCCACGGAAAGCGCGTTCCAGCCTTTCATGTCGTGCATGTACTTCTGCACGAGCACGTAGCTGCCGCCGCAGAATTCGGGATCTTCGTTTTCGCCGATCACCGTGAAATGCACGGCTTCGTTGCCCGTGGGATTTTCGGTGCCGTCGACGAAGCCGATCATCGCGCGCATGTCGAAGTTGCGAAAGCCGTGCACTTCGTCCACGGTCGTGACGGCACCTTCCAGGCGCGTCATGAGCTGGGTGGCCAGCTCGAAGCACAGGTCGGTTTCGTCGGCGCGAATGTGCAGCAGGATGTCGCCGGGCGTCGCGATGGCTTTGCGCTCGCCCGTGCCGAATTCGCGGAACGGGTGCAGTTCGGCCGGGCGCGGCTCGCCGAACAGCTTGTCCCATGCGTCGGACGAAAAGCCCACCACGCACGAGAGATTGCCGGCGGGCACGCGCTTGCCCACCGCGCGCACGAGGTTGGCGACATCGGCGCACCAGGCGCGCACGGTGGCGCGACTCGCGGCGTCTTCGTTGACGGTGGCGACGATGAAGAAGGCATTGCGCGTGACGGCGCTGGAGACGGACTGCGGTTCCTGCGTGAGAGAGGCCGGCGTCATGATGTGGGGTATATCGCCTGGAAGTCGGGTGGAATCGGCTGTGCCCGCATAGTTTAGCCAAACTCGGCGAAAAGGGCCGTTTGCAGGCGAGTGGGGTGCCGTGCGAGGATAGTTACCGTCATGGCCATCGTGGAGAGACGCACCATGTGGGACCACACCGAACATGAAGGCTTCGAGATCTGGGTGCTGCCGATTCCGGCGTTCGGGCCACGCGCGCCCGAGCCGTTGTTCCACTACAGCGGCTACATCTGCCGCCACGGCGCCGACGCCCATGTCGAAGGGCGCAGCGTGCGCTTTCACGACATGATGCGCAACTACACCGGCTCCGACGCCGCGCTCGACGCCGCCTATGCGGACGCGCGCAAACGCATCGACCGATTCCATGCCACGGGAAGCTGGGGCGAGAGCCCGGCCTGAGCTTTCAATTTCCCTTTCAGCGGCCGCCCTGCACGATCAGCTTCACGGCCCGGCCTTCGCATCCCGCCTGGCCCGGCAGCGCGAGCGTGCGCCAGCCTGCTGGCTGGCCGGGGGCGCTCAGGTCCGATGCGTCGTCGGGGTAGCTCGCGACGACGTTGAACGGCCACGACCCGCGGAGCAGGCGCTCGTGCACGAGCGAGCCGACCCAGACCGGCGTGGGCTGCCCGTCGGCCGCGTGGGCATGGCCGTCGGCGTTTCCAGCGCTGGTTCCCGCATGACGCGGCGCGAGCGCGTAGCCCGACGGCCAGAAACGCAGCACGTCGCGGCGGCTGCCCGGCGCGATCGTTTCGTCCGTGGCGCCCCGCTCGGCGGTGAGGCGCGCGCGGGCGAACACCAGCGGCGAGGGCAGGCCGTTGTTCAGCTTCGGCAACAGCGGCAGCGACATCACGTCCACGTTGGGCGCCACGAGCGATAGCACGCTCCTCACCGAGATCTGGGGACCCTCGGCCCAGCCGGCGTCGCGCAGCGCCGCGCGCAGGTCGTCGGCGCTCGCGGCCCACTGGATCGTCATCGGCTCGCGGCGCGCGCCTTTCATGTCGAAGCGATAGCACGCAAGCGTCCTCCACAGCGAATCGCTCCACTGCAACTGCGTGATGACGATGGGCGGCGCCGCCGTCGCGGTCGTGGGCGGCGCGGGCGTGCTCCCGGGCATCATCGTTTGCAGGAGAAAGGCGCCGACCAGCACGATCAGCACGATGGGAGGCACATAGGTGCGTTGCGGCGGCCGCTTGGGGTAGCGCCAGAGCGAGGTGAGCACCACGATCGCCACCCAGATCGCGGCGAAGGCCGCGCCGCCGATGGCGTCCGAGAACAGGAAACGGTCGAAGTAGAGCCCCGCGAACGCCACGGTCACGATGATGCCGTTGCCGAGCGCGGCCACGAGTGCGGCCTCCAGCATGCTCGCGCGGCGCACGAGCAGGAACATCACGAAGCCGTAGACGATCACCATCGACGCCACGCGGTCGCTCGGGAACACATAGGCTTCGACGGCCTGACCGCCGCCCGGCGCGGTATGGTGGATCACGAAGCGCAGGATCAGGATGAGCAGTTGCGACACGGCCGCCGCAATCATCCAGTAAGCGATGGTGCGCCAGCGCCGCTCCAGCACCATCCATACGCCCATCGTCGCGACGAGCGCCGCGAGCGTCCAGGTGCTCCCAAGCGTCTCGACGCGCGCGAGCGCCACGTCGGCCCATGTCGTGCGGACCGACTGCAGGAACTGGCGCACGGACTGGTCGAGCTGCACGAGCGGCGCGCCGCGCAGCACGTTGCCGAGCACATAGGAAAACACGGCTGCGCTTACCGGCACGAGGCCCGTGATGACGATGACGGGCCCGAGCGCGGGCTGCGCCGGATCGAGCAGGCGGGCGATGCGCTTCGAGGCGCGCCCGGGATGCTGCGCCGCCCACTGCGCCGCGCTGCGCCGCGACGCGCCGGCCCAGTTGTCGATGTGCAGGAGCAGCATGCGCACGAAGCGCCAGATGAGCCAGACCGCGAGCGCAACGATGCCGATGACGACCACGAGCCGGAACGACACTGCGCCCGCGAGCTGGAGCGAGGCGCCGAACACCACACCGGGCACGATATGCGCGGGCGCCCAGATGAGCGCGGAGATCACGTTCATCATGAAGAAGCGCATGGGCTTCATGCCGGCCATGCCCGCGACGATCGGCACCACGGCGCGCAGCGGCGCGATGAAGCGCGCGAGGATCACGCTGCGCGTGCCGTGGCTCACGAAGTAGGCCTGCGCGCGCTCGAGAATGGCGGGGTGGCGGCTGAACGGCCACATCTGGCCAAGCGAGCCGCGGTAGCGATGGCCGATCCAGAAACTCACGCCGTCGCCGGCCACCGCGCCCGCAATGGCGTAGGCGAACAGCCAGCCGAGGTTGATCGTGCCGGTGGCCGCGAACGCGCCTGCAATGAACATCGCCGTGCTGCCGGGAATGAACGTGCCGATGAACGCAAGCGACTCGAGGAAAGCGGCGACGAAGACAAAGGCGAGCGTCCACGTAGCGTGCGCGGCGAGCAGATGCAGCAGGTGATCGTAGGCGTGCTCCATGAGCGGGGCGGGTTCGTTTGCTGAGGCTCGTGCTAAGGGTGCGAGATTGGGCGGGTGCTGGTCCGCGACTGGCCGTCCGCGACTGGCCGTCCGCGAGTCGTAGCAAGCGGCGTGCGGGACCATCAGGCGCAATATAACCGGGCACGCGCAACTACGTGCGACGCGAGGCCGGGCGGGGCGAAGAGCGGGGGAACGTAGGCGGGGCCGCGTCGCGCGGTGGCGACGCGGCAGGCTGGCGGCGTATTAGCCGATTGTGGCGGCGAGCGTGCCTAGATAACGCCTTTGTCTTTCAACCCAGCAAGCTGATCCGTCGAATAACCGAGCAGCGATTGCAGGACTTCCTGCGTGCCTTCGCCCAGTTGTGGAGGCGCGTGCCTCACGGGCATGCGTTCGCCGTCGAAGCGCCACGGCGGCGCGAGCACGGGCGTCGTGCCGCTTTCGGTATGCGGATGCGGCTGCTGCGTAACGAGCCCGCCTTGTGTCGCGCGCGGCGAGAGCAGCGCCTCGCGCAGGCCCGCCACTTCGCCGCACGGAATGCCCGCGCGCGCGAGGCGTTCGAGCAAGAGCTTGCGCGGACGGCTGCCCAGCTCGTGCGTGAGTTCGGGCACGAGCGTTTCGCGGTTTTGCCCGCGCAGGATGTTGGTCTTGTAGCGCGCGTCGTCGGCGAGGTCGGCGCGCTCGATCACTTCGCGGCAAAAGCGCTCGAACTGCGCATTGTTGCCCACGGTGATGACGAGCGGACCATCGGCGGAGTCGAACACGCCATACGGCACGATCGACGGGTGCGCGTTGCCGTAACGCGGCGGGTCCTCGCCGATCAGCAGCGCTTCGAGGCCGTAGTAAGCGGTGATCATGAGACCGCAATCGAACAGCGCCATTTCGATGTGACGTCCGCGCCCCGTGCGCTCGCGCTCGTACAGCGCGGCGAGCATCGCCTGTGCGGAGTACATGCCCGTGAACAGATCTACGGCTGCCACGCCGAACTTGAGCGGCGCCTGGTGGGCTTCGCCGTTCATCGCCATGAGGCCCGTTTCACCCTGCACGACGAGGTCGTAGCCGGGGCGCTTCGCTTCGGGTCCAGTCCGGTCGTAGCCCGAAATCGAACAATAGATGAGCCGCGCGTTCTCCGCGCTCAACTGTTCATAGCCGAGACCGAGCTTTTCCGCGCCGCCGAACTTGAAGTTCTGCACGACGATGTCGCTCGTCTTCGCAAGCTCCCGCACGATCTGCTGGCCTTCGGGCGTTTGCAGATCGAGCGTGATCGAACGCTTGTTGCGATTCACGCTGTTGAAATACGCAGTCTCGGTCTTGCCGACTCGCACGCCCCAGTCGCGCGTGTCGTCGCCGCGGTCGGGATGCTCGATCTTGATGACTTCCGCGCCGAGGTCGCCGAGCACCATCGCGCTCCACGGTCCGGCCAGCACGCGCGAAAGATCGAGTACGCGCACGCCCGATAGAGGCAAGCTGTTGTTGTCCGTCTGCATCTACAGGCACTCCTGGTTCGTTGTTGCGGCAACCCCGCCCCATGATGGCTCACGCCGCCTCGCGTCCCAATGCAATGTAGCGCGCGAGATGATGGTCCTCGTCGCCAAGCTGATGATCGATCATCACGAGCCGCTTTGCATAATGCGCGAGCGGCAATTCCCACGTCATGCCAATGCCGCCATGCAGCTGGATCGCTTCTTCGGCCACGCGCGCGCCATTGCGCCCGATCGTGTACTTCGCTGCCGAAAGCGCGCGCTCCCGTTGCGCACGCGGCGCGTCGATTGCCGCCGCCGCATTGATGACCGCCGAGCGCGCCTGCTCGATTTCGAGCAGCACGTCCGCCATGCGATGCTGCAACGCCTGGAAGCTGCCGATGGGCATGCCAAATTGCTTGCGCGTGCGCAGGTATTCGAGCGTGAAATCGCGTGCGATATCCATCGCGCCCACGGCTTCCGATGCGAGCGCAACGATGCCGTATCCGCGTGCGTGTTCGAGCGTAGCGAAACCGCTGCCTTGCGCGCCGACGAGCGCATCGGCATGCACCTTCACGTTGTCGAGCATCACTTCCGCTGCGCGGCCGCCGTCGATCTTGCCGTAGCCACGCACGCTCACACCCGCTGCATTGCGCGGCACAAGGAAGAGGGAGATGCCCGCTTCGTCGAATTCATTGCCCGAGGTGCGAGCCGAAACGAGCAGCACATCGGCATGCTCCGCATGCTGCACTACGCATTTCGCGCCTTGCAGCACCCAGTCGTCGCCGCTTTTCTCTGCGCGCGTCGTAACGCGTGCGTCCTCGTAGTGCGAACCCGGCTCGTCGTGCGCGAGCGCGGCAATTTGGGAGCCGTCGATGAACGATGCAATGCGCGAGCGCTGCGCCTCGCTGCCCGCATGGGCGAGCGCGCGGCCGACGATCAGCGTATCGAGGAACGGCTCGACCACGAGCCCGCGTCCGAGCGCCTCGAACACCACGGCGACGTCGAAGCCCGCGCCGCCAAATCCGCCATCGGCTTCGTCGAACAGCGCGCCGATCACGCCGAGTTCGGCGAAGCGCTGCCACATCTCTGCGCTAAAGCCTTCCGTGGAGCGCGCGATTGTATCGCGCGTAGTGAAACCGTACTGCTCCGTGATGAAGCGGTTGAGCGTATCCGCAAGCATGCGGCGGTCTTCAGTGTGCTGGAAGTCCATGGCGTGCCTCTCAAAGACCGAGAATCATCTTGGAGATGATGTTCTTCTGGATTTCGTTGGAGCCGCCGAAAATCGACAGCTTGCGGTTGTTGAAGTATTGCGCTGCGGCGCTGGCGGCGTCGTCGGGGCCGATCGCATCGCCCGCGTAATCTTCATTGAGTGCTTCTTCGACGAATGGCACGGCATACGGTCCCATCGCGCGACGCAGCAACGAGGAAATCTCCTGGCGGATTTCGGTGCCGCGAATCTTGAGCATCGAGCTTTCCGCACCGGGCACGCCGCCGCCCGCCACCGCTGCGATCACGCGCAGATTCGTCGTCTTCATATTCTCCAGATCGATCTCGACTTTCGCGAGGCGCGCGGCGAATTGCGGATCGTCCGCGAGCGGCTTGCCGTTGCGCGTGATTTTCTGCGCGGCGCGCTTCAGGCGCGCGAGCGCCGCCACCGAAAAGCCCACGCCCGCGATATTGGTGCGTTCGTACGTGAGCAGATATTTCGCGTAGGTCCAGCCTTTGTTTTCTTCGCCCACCAGGTTCGCCACGGGCACACGCACGTCGGTGAAGAACACTTCGTTCACCTCATGTTCTCCGTCCAGCGTGATGATCGGGCGAACCTCGATGCCGGGCGTATTCATGTCGATCAGCAGGAAGCTGATGCCCTCCTGCTTGCGCACGTCGGTGGCGGTGCGCACGAGGCAGAAGATCATGTTCGCGTAGTGGCCGAGCGTGGTCCAGGTCTTTTGGCCATTCACCACGTAGTGGTCGCCGTCGCGTACCGCTGTCGTGCGCAGCGAAGCGAGATCCGAGCCCGCGCCCGGTTCCGAGTAGCCCTGGCACCACCAGTCCGAGCCGTCGAGAATACGCGGCAGCCAGTAGCGCTTTTGCGCCTCGCTGCCGTACTTGATGAGCACAGGGCCGAGCATGTTCACACCGAACGGCACGATGCGCGGTGCGCCTGCAATTGCGCATTCGTTCTCGAAGATGAACTTCTGCACGGCAGTCCAGCCGGGGCCGCCGTATTCCTTTGGCCAGTGATTCGCGAGCCAGCCCTTTTCGTGGAGGATGGCGTGCCATTGCGCCATGTCGTCGCGCGTGAGGTGTTTGCCGTTGCTCACCTTGCTGGCGAGGCGCTGCGGCAGGCGCTCCTTCAGGAACGCGAGCACTTCGCTGCGAAACGCCTCTTCTTCGGCGGTGAATTTGAGGTCCATGTGTCATTGCTCCTTGCTTCAGGCCGATTGATTGAGGCTCGCGAAATTCTCGCCGCGCTCCACGAGTTCGACGAGCAGCGGCGAGGGACGCCAGAACAGCGGATCTTCCTTCGCATATTCGCGGATATCGGCGAGCACGTTGGCGAGGCCCACGGTATCGGCGTACTTCATCGGGCCGCCGCGATAGCGCGGGAAACCGTAGCCGTAGAGCAGCGTGACGTCCACGTCGAGCGGGCGCAGCGCGATCTTTTCATGCACGACGTTCGCGCCTTCGTTGATCATCGCGGCCATGTAGCGGCGCATGATCTCTTCGTCGCTGAAACTGCGCGGCTCGATGCCCGCGCGCTCGCGCTCAGTGCGGATGATGGACTCGACTTCGGGGTCGGGCGTGCCCGTGCGTGCGCCTTCGGGGTAGAGATAGAAGCCGCGGCCCGTCTTCTGGCCGAACCAGCCGCGCTCGCAAATGCGGTCGGCGATCTGCACGTAGCGCGCTTTCGGGTCGCGCGTGGCGGCGCGGCGCTTGCGCGTGGCCCAGCCGATGTCGCCGCCCGCGAGATCGACCACCTGGTACGGGCCCATCGGAAAGCCGAAGTCGCGCACGGCCTTGTCGATCTGGTACGGCGAAGCGCCGTCTTCCATCAGATGATCGGCGGCGGTGCGGAACACCGCGAGAATGCGGTTGCCGATGAAGCCGTCGCACACGCCCGCGCGCACGGGCACCTTGCGCAGCTTCTTCGCCAGCTCGAATGCGGTGGCGACCACATCGGCGCTCACCTGTTTCGGCACCACGATCTCGAGCAGCTTCATGATGTTGGCAGGCGAGAAGAAGTGCAGGCCCACCACATCCTGCGGGCGCTTGACGCTGGCCGCGATGGCGTCGATGTCGAGGTACGACGTGTTGGTCGCGAGCACGGCGCCGGGCTTGCACACGCGGTCCAGTTCGGCGAACACGGCCTGCTTCACGGCCATGTCCTCGAATACGGCTTCGATCACGAGATCGGTGGTCGCGAGCGCGTCGTACGAAGTGCTGCCGTTGAAGCGCGCGAGGATCTGCGCTTTCGCTTCAGGCTTCATGCGGCCCTTGGCGATGAGGCCGTCGTAGACCTTCTCGACATGCGCGCGGCCGCGTGCGAGCGAGGCGTCGTCGCGCTCGATCATCGTCACGGGCAGGCCCGCGTCGAGCACGGCCACGGCAATGCCCGCGCCCATCGTGCCGCCGCCGATCACGCCGACGGTTTCGATCGCGCGTGGTTTTGCACTCTTCGTTTCAGGGGCTTTCTGCACTTCGCGCTCGGCGAAGAACGCATGCACGAGGCCCGCGCGCTGCGGGCTTTCGAGGCATTCGAGGAACTGCTTGCGCTCGAAGCGCAGGCCTTCGTCGAACGAAAGATCGAGCGCGACCTGCACGCAGTCGACGATCTTCAGCGGCGAGAAGAGGCCGCGCGACTTCTTCGCGGTGTCGGCGCGTGCAGCGTCGATGGCGGCTTGCGCTTGCGTGCGATCGGCGAGTGCCTGAGCGTCACGCGTGCGCCGCACGTGTGTGTGGCCCGCGAGCAGTTCCTGCGCATAGGCGAGGCCTTCGGCAAGAATGTCGTCGCTCGCGCCCACGCGATCGACGAGACCGAGCTTGTGCGCTTCCTGCGCGCTCGCGTGACGGCCGCTCAGCATGAGCGAGAGCGCGGCTTCGGCGCCGATCAGGCGCGGCGTGCGCTGCGTGCCGCCTGCGCCGGGCAGCAGGCCCAGTTGGACTTCGGGCAGGCCGAGCTTCGCGCCGGCCACGGCGAGCCGATAGTGCGCCGCGAGCGCCACTTCGAGCCCGCCGCCGAGCGCCGCGCCGTGAATGGCCGCGATCACCGGCTTGTGGCACGCTTCGATGCGGTTGCACACGTCGGGCAGCGCGGGCGGCTGCGGCGGCTTGCCGAACTCGCGAATGTCCGCGCCGGCGATGAAATTGCGCCCCGCGCCGACGATCAGCACCGCCTGCACGGCGGCGTTCGCCTCGGCGTGCTCGATGGCGGCGGCGAGGCCGCGGCGCACGTCCACGCCCAGCGCGTTGACGGGCGGATTGTCGACGGTGACGAGCAGCACCTTGCCGCGCAGTTCATGGGTGACGGGGGAGGCGTTGACGGGATCGGATGCCATGAGGTTTGCTGTCTCCAGAATGAGGGCCGGACTGGCATGCCAGGCGGCATGTGTTCCATGTTCGCGTCGATTCTCAACGCGTCAGGGGGAATTGACAATCCCATGGCTCGTTGACAGACTGTCAAAATATCTTTGACAGTGGACCTTGCCATGGACGTCAACGCGCTGACCCTGCTCGTCGAGATTCTCGACGCGGGCAACCTGAGCGAGGCGGCGCGCCGGCTCAAGATGAGCCGCGCGAACGTCAGCTACCACCTCAACCATCTGGAGAAGTCGATCGGCCTGCAACTCGTGCGGCGGACCACGCGCCGCGTCGAGCCGACCGAAATCGGCCTGAAGCTCTACGAGCATGGGCGCGCGATCCAGAATGCGCTGCTCGCCGCGCGCGAATCCGTCTCCACCCTCGGCCAGAGCTTGCAGGGGCGCGTGCGGCTTTCGGTGCCGAGCGGCTATGGGCAGCTTGTGATGTCGGACTGGCTCATCCAGTTCAAGCGCATGTACCCCGGCATCGTGCTCGACGTGATGTTCGAAAATCGCGTGGAAGACCTGCTGCGCGACGAAGTGGACATCGCCGTGCGCGTGATGCACGAGCCGCCGCAGAATCTCGTGGCGCGCGACATGGGGCCAGTGAGGTACATCGTCTGCGCCTCTACGGAGTGGGCCGAAAAACATGGCATGCCGCAAACGCTGGAAGACCTCGCGCGCGCGTCCGTCATCACGGCAACGGTGGTGGGGCGGCAATTGCGCCTGGCGGGCTATCTGGACGAGGACCGGCACGAGGTGTTGCTCGAGCCCTCGATCATTTCGGAAAACTTTCTATTTTTGCGGCAGTCGATTCTGGCGGGACTCGGCGTGGGCATCGTGCCCGACTACGTGATGCACGACGACATACGCCAGGGCGCCGCCGTCACGTCGCTCGACGCGTGGCGTTTGAGCATCTTCGGCACGCATATGTACATGCTCTATATGCCGAACCGGCACCACACGCGGGCGGCGTCCACCTTTATCGATTACGTGCTGGGCGAGGCTCGAAAAACCGGGCGCGGCGCGGACGCGTGAGCGGCGCATGTAGCCGCGCTCTTACTCTTCGCGTGCCGACTTGTCGTCCTGGTTCGCCTCATGCGCACTGGCGCCGGCGGCATCCGGCCGTCCGCGTGTGACCGACGAAACGGCTACGCGTTGCTGGACGCCAGCCTTCGTGAGCATATGCGCGCTGATAGGCGCGGTGAGAAACAGAAACGCGGTAACACTTTGCAGCTGGCCGTGGAGTACAACAACACCCTCCCGGGGCAAATTGTTCGTTGTGCGAGCAACTTGATCGACGCATTGGGGCGCGCTACCGCGCCTCCCATGCGGCCGCGCCGCGCCCGGTCTTGTGGGCCTCGCACAGTACGCAATCGATGGATGTGGGCGCCGCCCACGTGTGGTGGCAGTTCGGCATATAGAGCATGTACATGTGTGTGTCAAAGATGCTCAAACGCCACGTGTTGAGTGACGCGCTTGTACACAATGTTCGTCTGAAGGGAACTGCTGTTCACGGGGAAATCGATATTTGGGCCGCACGGCCGGGCTGAGGACGGCGCAGTCGATGGGCCGCTGCGAGTGGTCTGCCGGTTAGATTGCGATCAGTCAATAAATACGTCACTTTTGAACTTCGTCTGATTGAGGCTGCGCCAGCCGTAGGCTAGAAACGCGAGTGGGGCTGAAATCCAGCTCCGCATCACGCGGCCTTCCGGATTCCTGCTGTCCTAATACGGGCTGCGTCTCCCATGAAACCAGCAAGGAGGCCCGCCTATGACATCACGTCACGGCCACGTCCATCATCCGGCAGCACCCGCAACACAGCCAGCGCCGCAATGGCAACCCCTGAACTGGAGTTTCCCGTTTCCTCCCGCCAGCGGCGACTCAGCCAACCCACAGACCTGGCTCAGGGCGCTCGCCAATACGGACGGCGGTTTCTATCCCCTGGGCTTGAACGGCATGTATCACGGGGGCATTCACTTTGACGCGGGTACGGGCGGCACGCTGAAGCAGGGCGATGGAGTCAGGGCCATTGCCGATGGCGAGGTGGTGGCCTACCGGCTGGATTCGGCGTATCCCGAACTGACCTATCCGACCACGCCACCGCGCTATGCGCTGTATTCGACAGGCTTTGTCCTGGTGCGTCACAGGCTGGTGCTGCCGCCAGAACCGAAGCCAGCCGGAACAACGTCTGGCGCGTCCGGGGCCTCGGTACCAGCCGCAGCCGCAACACCTGGTGGCGCGAGCGGCACGGATGCTCCGCAGACCTGGCAGCCGCCCGCTGACGAGGTACTGGAGTTCTATAGCCTTTACATGCACCAGCTTGACTGGAAGGGCTATCAGGACACCGCGCAGTCGGACGATGGCGGCACGCAGACCGCGCCACCGGTTCACCCGCTGCCTTTCTGGCAGGGTGACAGGCGTTACCGGGTCGGCGCGAAGGCAACGGATCGCCAGGCGCTGCCGCCGCAACTCAATACGCCGTTTCGCTTCGACATGGCGTCCGCCGTGGCCAGCGCGCCGACCCTGGCCGACGGTGCGCAGCTTGGGAGCATCGCGGCTGGTCCGTCGCCCGACAGCCTCGGCGCGCTCGCCCCGCAAGCCGACAGCAGGCTACGGTATGGTTTGCCGCACGACGCTCCAAGCGCGTCAGACGCGCCGCAGCGCGCGCAAGGCGTTCGTATTCTCGACCGGGCCAACGGGTCGGTAATCGGCTTGCTGCCGCGTGGCGGTGAACTCAGGGTCGTCGGCAACGTCACGAAAGGCTGGGCGCTGATCGCGACGATCACGAAAGGTACGCCGGTTGCCGCCATCGCTGGCGGGACACCGGACCCGCGCGCCATCACAGGCTGGGTGAATCTTGGTGAACTGGATGCGGTTGTTGATCCGAAGCCCCTGGATGCGGTAGTCGTGCTCGACAAGCCGTATCCCGTCAAGGCCGGTGATGTCGTCGGCTACCTCGGCGAGTACCAGAACTCCAGCGAGGCAAGCATCCTGCCGCCCAGGCTTACCCGCCCGCTGCTTCACGTCGAGGTCTTTACCGGAGCGCAGATCAACGACTTCATCAGCAAGAGCAAGGCACGGGCGACGAAGCTGCCGGACAGTGGGAAAACGCTGCTGGTGATCCAGCCGGGGGCGAAACTCGTCAAGCCTGCTGATGTGCAACGGAATACCGAACTGGCGGGGCTTACGCTGGCGCTTGTCAAGGGCGACAGGGGTGACCCTGGCAAGGGACGCTGGGCAAAGGTGCAGCCGACCCGCGTTGCCGCGCAGTCCGGCGCACACGGTCATGGCCACGGGCACGGCCATTCCCAGCAGGCAAGCGGCACGCCCGTAGGCAGTCCGTTTTGGGTCGAGCGCAGGTACGCGGGCAAGGTTGCGAGCGCAGTGGTGCAAGCATGGACGGATTTTCCGTTGCAGCTTGCCAATGTAAAGGACTCGGCAGTCGACTTCCAGCAAGTGCGCTCGCGCGCCCAGCTTGACCAGCTATCCGAAACGAGCAAGGCGACGGACGAACGGGGCGCGCAATGGTGGGAGATCGAAGCAGGCGATAGCGATGGCCGGACCATCATTGGCTGGGTGCGCGAGAAGGGCTGCCCGGATACACAATGGCAAAGCCCCTGGGCATGGCCGGGTTTCGATACGGTCGATACGACCGATATCCCGCTGATCGACATGTACCGCCGCAACCTGTTCGAAGCCAAACAGTTGTTCGACGGCGAGGAAAAGGAATTCAGCCCCGTAGCGGCGACGGTCAATGCCGGAGCATTCATCGGCAAGCTGGGGCGGGCGGCCAAACGTCAGGGTAACGGCAAGGGGAATGTGAAGCCCACTGACCTGCGCGCGGCGCTCATGACCTCCTGGCTTGCCGGGGCCATCTCGCGCCTGATCTTCCGCTACGAAAGCGAATGGGGCGGCGACATGGGCAAGTGGGGAGCCTTGTCGCGGTTGATGGGCAACGGAAAGATGGTCTGGCAGACCGAGCTGGAGCGCATCAGGATGCTGCAATGGTGGGACAGCGTGAAGGCTGTCAAGGGCTTTCCCGCCAGCGCGGACGTTTGGCATATTCACCCCATTGGGCTGGTGGGTAATTTTTTCAATTCGGGAAGCAGTCTTGATGAATTGATTCGAAAGATCGGAGATATTATCTCCGGCGGGGAAGGTGGCTACGAATCGTATAATTCCGGCACTAAGGACGTTCCAGGTGGAAGGGTTGGTTATTCGCCGAGACATCCGTTGCCAGGTACGGTTACCGGAAGAACGATTAACGAAATAATTGGTACTGAGTCCCTGTCTGGCACTGACCATAGCCGGCTCTTTGCAACTGGAAAATATCAAACGATCATTCCTACCCTGAACAAGGCAAAAGCTGCAATGAATCTGACTGGCGATGAAAAGTACGATGCTGATATGCAGGAGCGCGTCTTCAGAGAGTATCTGATAAACAAAGCCGGAGGGGGCGCGCTTGCAGCATTTGTGAAAAACGGCGCTGGTACAGTGGATGATGCGCAATATGCCGCGGCCAAAGAGTGGGCGTCAATTGCCGCGCCACATGGACGTGCAATTCAAGGTGGAAGAGTATCGGATGGAACGCAATCGTATTACGATTCTTCGGCTAATCGCGCTTATATGCCGTCAACAAATCAACTCCGGGATATATTGCTTTCCATAAAAAGTGGGAATTAATGATATATGAAAAAATTAAAGATACTCTGCATTATTCTAATGTTGCTATCTCCCGTCGCTAATGCCGGCGAGCGAAATTATTCGCAACAATTCGCGCGATGCAGTAAAGTGGCATCCAATGGTGATGCGCAAGCTGATTGCGTCACTGCGGAGATCGCGGCACAAAAGAATCGACTAAATAAGGCTTATGAGAATGTAGTGAAAAAACTCGCGCCCGAGGATAAAGTATATTTGGACAAGGTACAGCGCGAATGGATAACGTGGCGGGATGATAACTATAATTTTCTCGCCGAACACGTGTCAGGTTCCTTCGGTACTACGCGGGGAACGAGCCTCGATTTCATGTTGCGGTCTGTGTTCGATAGGGCAAGCGAACTTGAGATGATTTCAGATGAAATGGGCGGACACTAGATGTTATGGTTTTTAATCGTGGTCGGTTGCGTTAGCAGCTAATCAATAGTTCACGATTTGCGCCGCCCATGCCCTTATCATCGGGCGGCGCAGTTCCATCAAATCAGTTCTTTGACAAGCACATTCAACTTTGTTCGCGATGACGTTGGCGGTCGCGATGCGACAACGACTCCGATGTTCCGCCCTTAGCATGCCAGCACACGAAATGCGCCGCCCGGCTCCAACGCCGATACCTTTGAAATTCTCGATTGTGGCTTATAGGCAGAAAGGAGGAGGGTTCGCGTTGCGATTCAAGTGTCACGTGTAGGTCACTCGTCCGGGTTCGCGTTTTGCGCACGATCGCCGCTTGCACTGGCGCCGGTGGCGTCCGGCCGTCCGCGCGTGACGGACGAAACGGCTACGCGCTGCTGGATCCCAGCCTTGGTGAGCATATGCGCGCTGATGGGCGCGGTGAGAAACAGAAACGCAGGAATCAGCACTTCATGCAGACTCGCGAAATTATTGTGCGTGCTGAAGTACACGACCGAAGCGAGCACGACGCCGCCCACGCCCAGCGTGGTCGACTTGGTCGGCCCGTGCAGGCGCATATAGAAGTCGGGCAGGCGCGCGAGGCCTATTGCGCCGATCAGCGTAAACGCGCTGCCAAGCAGAAGCAGCACGCAGACAATCGCTTCGATGACGGTTTGCATAACGCACTCGCCCTAGTTCAGTTCGATGATGTCGCCGCGCTGCAGATATTTCGTGAACGCAACGGTCGCCACGAACCCCATCACCGCGATGAGCAGCGCGATTTCGAAGAAGACCGTCGAGCGCAGCATGATGCCGTAGACGACGATCAGCGCGATCGCGTTGATATTGAGCGTGTCGAGCGCGACGAGCCGGTCGGGCAGCGAAGGCCCGCGCACGAGCCGCACGAGCGTGAGCAGAAACGCGAGCCCGAGGATCGCGAACGACACCGGAATGACGATGGCTAGCATGCGAAGATCTCCATGAGCGGGGCTTCGTAACGGGACTTGATCAAGGCGACGAGCGCGGCTTCGTCTTCGAGATCGAGCACGTGCACGGTGAGGCGCGTGCGGTCGTCGGAGAGTTCGGCGCATAGCGTGCCGGGGCTCAGCGAGACGATGCTGATGAGCGCCGAAAGCGCGATTTCGTGGGTGCTGTCGAGCGGCACCTGGATGAAGGCAGGCCGAAGGCGTTTCGTTGGGCCGAGCACGAGCAGCGCGACTTCGAGATTCGCCACGAGGATGTCGTAGAGCACGTGCCCGAACAGGCGCACGAGCAGCCACGGTTTGCCGAAGCGCACGGGCGCGAGCCACAGCCCTTCGCCCACGGCGAAGGCAATGGCGGTGCCAAGCACGAAGCCGAGCAGCAGGTTGCCCGGCGACACATCGTTCATCAGCAATACCCAGCACACGAGCAGCACGACCGTGAGCCAGGGGTGCGGAAAGAGCCTCTTGAGCATGTCAGCTTCCTCCGCCCTGTGGCGTCTGCGACGCCTGCGCGGGCAGGATCGCGTGAACGTAGGCTTCGCGGTCGAGCAACTGCGCGGCGGTGGCGTCGAGATATTGCTTGAGCGGGCCCGCGAACAGCGTTGCGGCCACGACGCCCGTGAGCAGTAGCGCGCACGCGGCGAGCTTCGCGCGGGTGCCGCGCGGCGCGGCGGCGGGTGCGCCGTCGTAGGCGCGCGCGGCGGGAATCGCCCACAGCAGGCGCGTGCCTGTGCGGCTCAACGCGACGATCGAGAGCAGGCCCGCGATCAGCACGGCGGGCCAGAGCACGACAGCCTGCGAAAGCGGCGTGGCGGCGAGCACCATGGCCTTGCCGAGAAAGCCCGAGAGCGGCGGCAAGCCAACCGCGCCAACGGCCGCCGCGAGATAGAGCGTGCCAGCGAGGTTCGAGGGCCAGGGCGCGGGAGTCTTTTTCGGGTCCGCTGCCTTCGGAAGCGTTGCGACCGGCTCGCCATCCGCTTCGGGCGTGATGGCGGGTGCGGTAGCGTCGTCGAGCGATTCGAGCGAGGCGGGCTCGCGCTTTTCGGTTGCGGCGGCCACGACCGCGGATTCGGTTGATTCGGACTCCAGTGTATCGGCGAGCATGAACAGCGCGCCCGTGCACAGCGTCGTGCTGATGAGGTAGTACAGCAGCGCGCTCCACGCGAGCACGGTTTGCAGTGTGACGGCGGCAATCAGCAGGCCGACCGAGACCAGCACGAGAAAGCCGGTCGTGGTCTTGAGGCTCGAGACCGCGAGCGCGCCGAGTGCGCCGTAGATAATCGTCGCGATGGCGAGCCACCACGCCCATTGATGCAGGAACGCATCGAGCACGCCGCCCGCCGCGCCGAACACGAGCGCGTCGCAGCGAAGCATCGCGTAGATGCCCACCTTGGTCATGATCGCGAACAGCGCGGCCACTGGCCCGATTGCGCTGCGATACGCCTGCGGCAACCAGAACGACATCGGGAACACGGCCGCCTTGAGGCCAAACACGAGCATGAGCGTCGCGCCCGCGAACTGCGCGAGGGGCAGCGACGCGGCGTCCAGATGCGCGAGGCGCTCGCCCATGTCGGCCATGTTGAGCGTGCCTGTGAGGCCATAGAGCACGCCCAGCGCAATCAGGAAGAACGACGAGCCCACGAGGTTCAGCAGCATGTAGTGCAGGCCGTTGCGCACACGCCGGCGCCCGCCGCCATGCAGGAGCAGCGCGTATGAGGCGATCAGCAGCAGTTCGAAGAACACGAACAGGTTGAAGAGATCGCCCGCGAGAAAGGCGCCGTTCAAACCCATCAACTCGAACTGCACGAGCGCGCGATAGTAGCGCCCGCGCCGCGCATCGGCGCTCGTCGTACCGAGCAGGCAGCAGCACGCAAGCAGCGCGGTCAGCACGAGCATGAGCGCGCCGAGGCGGTCGATCTGCAGCACGATGCCGAACGGCGCGGGCCACGCGCCGAGCGCGTAGCTGGCAATCTGCCCCTGCGCCGCGAATTCGGCGAGCGCGACGGCTATGGGCAGCAACGCGAGTGTGGCGAGCACATTGATGGCGCGCTGCAAGCGCTTCGCGCGCAGCGGCAGCGCAACGATCGCGCCGGCGGCGAAAAGCGGAATCAGGATGGGGAGGATGAGAGCGTGGTTCATTCGCCGCGCGTCTCCAGGCCGTTGCGGTGCGGCTTGTCGCCGTCTACATGATCGGTGCCGTCGATCGCGAGCGCGCGCAGCGAGAGCACGACCGTGAAGGCCGTCATGGCGAATCCAATCACGATGGCGGTGAGCACGAGCGCCTGCGGCACGGGGTCGGCATATTGCGCGCCCGGCGCGATCACGGGCGGCTTGCCGGTGGAAAGACGGCCCATGCCGAGCAGGAACAGATTGATCGCATACGAGAACAGCGTGATGCCGAGGATCACCGGCAGCACGCGCGCGCGCAGCAACAGGTAGATGCCGCTGGCGCAGAGCACGCCGAGTGTGATGGCGAAGGCGGCTTCCATCAGCTTTTCTCCACGGATTGCATGTCTTTGTCGCGCACGCCGAGGTGCGAAACGATCGTGAGCGTCGTGCCGACCACTGCACCGAGCACGCCGAGGTCGAACAGCATGGCCGTGCTCAGTTCGATTTCGCCGATCAGCGGCACATGCAGATGGCCGAACGCGCTGGTGAGGAACGACTGGCCGAATACGATCGCGCCCACACCCGTTGCGGCCGCAACGAGAATGCCGAGGCCCGCGAGCGCGCGATAGTTGATGCGGATGCGCGACTCCGTCCACAGCACGCCGCTCGCCACGTATTGCAGCAGCAGCGCAATGGAGATCACGAGCGAAGCGATGAAACCGCCGCCGGGCAGACTGTGGCCGCGCAGAAAGATGAACACGGCGACGAGTATGGTGAGCGGCAGCATGAGGCGCGCGAGAATGGCGAGCAGCAGCGGATGCGACTGCGACGACCACGGCAAGCCGCCCGGCCCCGTGTCGGACGACTTCAGGCGCAGGCCGCGCAGCAGCGCCTTCACGGCGAGCCCTGCCACCACCAGCACACTGATCTCGACCATCGTGTCGAAGCCGCGGAAATCCACGAGGATCACGTTCACGACGTTGTGGCCGCCGCTGCCCGGCAGTGCGTTCGCGAGAAAGAACTGGCCGACGCCATCGATGGGCGCACGCGTCATCACCGCATACGCCACGCCGCCGATCAGCGCGCCGCCCGCAAGTGCGAGCACGGCGTTGCGAGCACGCGCGGAAGGTGGCTGTTCTGCAAGCTGCACGACCGGCAGAAAGTAGATGGCAAGCACGAGCAGCAGCACCGTGACCACTTCCACGGAGATCTGCGTGAGCGCGAGGTCCGGCGCGGAGAAACGCACGAACGCCAGCGTCACGAGCAACCCGCAAGTGCTCAGCATCACGAGCGCATAGAGCGTATTGGCGCGCACGAGCACGACGCCCACCGCCATCAACGCCATCAGCACGAGGCCGACGAGCGTCATCGTGTCGAGCGGCGCCGAGCGGTATGCGCCGTCGAGCGAGGGCAGTGCGAGCAGCGCGGCGCCTGGCACGATCAGCATGGCCGCGATCATCCACGAGAGATACGCTGGCAGCGAACGCGTTTCGAAGAGATTGACCACTACGGCAGCCGCTTTTTCGAGCTGCTGCACGAAACGGTCGAAGCCTTCGCTCGCATTCATTTCGGACAGCACCGAACGATGATGGCGGAACGCGTTACGGCGATAGAAGAACAGCAGGGCGCCGCCGGCGAACGACGCGCAACTCATCAAGAGCGGCAGATTGATGCCGTGCCACACACTCAGGCTGTACGTGGGCACGACCCCGCCTAGCGCGAACCACGCGGCGGATTCGAGCATCTTGCCGATGGTCTGCTCCGGCACGAGCCCCACGAGCAGACAGATCACGACGAGAATCTCGACGGGCAGCTTCATGAAGCGCGGCGGTTCGTGCGGCGGGTAGTGCGGAAGGTCGTGCGGCGTTTCGCCGTCGAAGAAGACGCCCCACACGAAGCGCAGCGAGTACGCCACCGAGAGTCCCGCGGCAATGAGGGCGAGCGCGGGAATGATCCAGTTGAAATCGCCGAGCAGTCCTTGCGCAAGCGTTTCGCCGAAGAACATCTCTTTCGAGAGGAAGCCGTTGAGCAGCGGCACGCCTGCCATGGCGAGCGAGGCTACGGCAGCTAGCACGGCGGTATGCGGCATGAAGCGGCGCAGGCCGCGCAGGCGGCCCAGGTCGCGTGTGCCCGTTTCATGGTCGATGATGCCCGCGGCCATGAAAAGCGAGGCCTTGAATACGGCGTGATTGAAGGTGTGAAAGAGCGCGGCAACGGTGGAGAGCTGCGTGTCGAGGCCGAACAGCAGCACGATGAGCCCGAGATGGCTGATGGTGGAATACGCGAGCAGCCCCTTGAGATCGCGTTGCACGAGCGCCATGGCCGCGCCGCCCGTGAGCGTGACGAGGCCGATCAGGCTCGTCACGTAGAAGAACCAGTCGGTGCCTTCGAGCACGGGGTAAAAGCGTGCGATGAGGAAGATGCCGGCCTTCACCATCGTCGCCGAATGCAGATACGCGGAAACGGGCGTAGGCGCCGACATCGCATGCGGGAGCCAGAAGTGGAACGGGAACTGCGCCGACTTCGTGCAGGCCGCGAAAAGAATGAGAAGGAGAATGGCGGGATACAGCGGATTGCGCTGCACCAGGCCCGCATGCGCGAGCACGACGTCGAGGTCGTAGCTGCCGCACACGTGGCCAAGCAGCAGCACCGCGGCCAGCAGCGCGAGGCCCCCCGCGCCCGTGATGGTGAGCGCCATGCGCGCGCCGCGGCGCGCTTCGGGGCGCGAAGGCCAGAAGCCGATCAACAGGAACGACACGATGCTCGTGAGCTCCCAGAAGATCACGAGCAGCAGCAGGTTGTCCGACAGCACGACGCCGAGCATTGCGCCCATGAAGAGCAGCAGCAGCGCGTAAAGGCGCGGCAGCGATTCGCTGCCGGCGAGGTAGTAGCGCGCGTAGACGAAAACGAGCAGGCCGATCGCGAGCACGAGCAGCGCGAACATGAACGAGAGGCCGTCCAGACGCAGGGCGAATGAGAGGCCGAGTTGCGGGATCCAGTCGGCCTGCCAGTACAGCACGCCATGGGTGGCCATGCCCACGCGTTCGCTGCCCAGCAGCCCGAGCCCTATGAGCGCTGCCGCGAAGGCGACCCAGGTGGCGGAGGCGGGCGAGTGACGCCGCGCGAACGCAACGAGCGCCGCGGCGACGAACGGTAAGACGACGAGCCACCCCATTGCCATTCGACACTCCCCGTGAATCCGACAGGGCGCCGAGTCGCCGCGCCGCAGTTCACGATCATAGCCGCAAACGGGGACGGAGTTCATTCATGTGGCATGAAGGCTGCCACGGCGTGTCATACGAAAGAAACGTGCGACAGGTCCTCTGGCTTGGGGGGGCTCGTCAATGCGTGTGCGTCGTCACATCGGCCAGACGAAGGTTTCGTGAGCGCGTGTCGTTTTGCCGATGTCCACCGTGCGTCGCTCCGTGTTGCCGCCATGGCTCGCGGTGACGACATAGCGGCCGTCCGGAATCGAAACGAGCATGAACGGGCCGCGCGTGCGGGTGGAAAGGAGCGGCGTGCCGTGCATGTCGGCGATCTTCACGGGCACGTTCGCGAGATACTCGTTGCCGCCCGCAGATTGCCGCGCGAATTCGAGCGAGAGCGGGTATTGATGCATGGCCGACTTGAACGCCGCCGACTGGTCGCTGCCGATGCCGCCGGAAAGATACGCAATATCGCCCTTGTGCTGGGCGGGCGGCAGGACGCCTGCCGTCGCGGTCGTGACGCTTGCATTGTCTGCTGCCGGGGTTGCCGCCCACGCGCCCGGCGCGCCGAACACCACGGCGAGCGCGAGCGCTGCGCCGATCCACGGAGTTGAGCGTGCTTTCATTTTCCACCTCCATCGATACGTTGACCGGATGCCTGCACGCGTCTCGCGTTGCCGCGTGCGGACGCGTGCCGGACGAATTGAGCCTAGGCAGTACGGCTTAAAAGTCCCTTAAAAGCAGAGCATTGTGCTCATTCATCGCTCGCAAAAAAAAAGGCCGTTGCCCGCACGCGGCGGGAAACGGCCTTCGTCACTTCATTACTGCACGTTGCAACTGCGGCTACGCCATCACTGCGGAATCATGCCGGTCAGCACATAAGCCTGAATCAGCGTCACGACACCAACGACCGCCGCGAAGAACAGGCTGTGACGCAACGTGAAGCGGAACAGCGACGACTCCTTGCCGACGAGACCGGTTGCCGCGCAGGCCACCGCGATCGACTGCGGCGAGATCATCTTGCCGCTCACGCCGCCCGAGGTGTTCGCCGCGACGAGCAGTGTGTCCGACACGTTGATCTGGTGCGCCGTGGTGTGCTGCAGCGAGCAGAACAGGGCGTTCGACGACGTATCGGAGCCCGTGAGAAACACGCCCAGCCAGCCAAGGAACGGCGAGAAGAACGGGAACGCGGCGCCGGTGCCCGCAAGCGCGAGAGCGAGCGTGGACGACATGCCCGAGTAGTTCGCGACGAACGCGAAGGCGAGCACGAGGCCGATCGACAGCACGGGGCGGCGCAGTTCGCCGAGCGTCTCGAAGAACGCGGCCACGGCGGCGCGCGGCTTCATGCGCAGGAGGATCGCAGAGAGGATTGCCGTGATCATGATCGCGGTGCCCACGGCGGAGAGCCAGTCGAGCTTGAACACGGCCTCATAGGGCTTGGGCGAGGCGACGATCGGCGCCGTGCGCACCACGAGCTGATCGAGGCCCGGCACGTGCAGGCTCAGAATCGTGCCCGCGAGCGGCCCCTTCGCTGCGAAGAGCGCCTTGAACGGCTTGACGCTCCACACGGTCACGATGGCCGTGAGCAGAATGAACGGCGACCACGCGCGCACGGTTTGCGCGATGCTGTACGGCGAGGCCTTGCGGCTCGAAGCCGCTGCGCGCGAACCACCTGCGCCGCCGCCGAAACCGCCCAGCGCGGCCGCACCGCCACTCACCTTCACGCTCGTGCCTTGCGTTGCCCGACGCGGCTGCCACACGTTGAGGAACGCGGCGAGCGCGACGAGGCTCACGAGCGCCGAGGTGATGTCCGGCAGTTCGGGCCCGATGTGGTTCGACGTGAAATACTGCGTCACAGCGAAGCTGCCGCCTGCCACGAGCGCGGCGGGCCACGTTTCCTTCACGCCGCGCTTGCCGTCCATGATGAAGACGAGCCAGAACGGCACGAAGAGCGAGAGCAGCGGCAACTGGCGGCCCGCCATCGCACCGATCAGGAACGGATCGATGCCCGTCACCTGGCCCGCGACGATGATGGGAATACCCATCGCGCCGAACGCGACCGGCGCGGTGTTGGCGATAAGGCACAGGCCCGCGGCGTAGAGCGGCTCGAAACCGAGGCCGACTAGCAGCGCCGAAGTGATCGCCACCGGTGCGCCGAAGCCCGCCGCGCCTTCGAGAAACGCGCCGAACGAGAAGCCGATCAGCAGCAGTTGCAGGCGCTGGTCATCGGTGATCGAGAGCACGGAGGCGCGGATGATTTCGAACTGCCCCGTCTTCACGACGATCTTGTAGAGGAACACCGCGGTGACGATGATCCACGCGATCGGCCAGATGCCGTAGGCAAAGCCGAAGCCCGCGGAAACGAGCGCCTGGCGCACGGGCATGCCGTACTCGAAGATCGCCACGGCGAGCGCGAGCAGCAGGGTGATCGCCGCCGCGACGTGGCCCTTCATGCGCAAGCCGGCGAGCGCGACGAAGAAGAACAGAATGGGAATGGCGGCCACGAGCGCGGATAGCCACAAACTGCCGAGCGGTGTGTAGATCTGGTACCAGGGTTGCACTACGGTCTCCTCCGATGATGCGGGTCGAAAATTTATGTGAGATCGCCAGGCTTGCTTTGAAATTTATTTCGCATGCCTGACGACTGAAACGCTATTGCGGCTGGTCGCGTTCGCGAAGCAGGTCGTGCAGGCTGCGCGGCGCGGGTTTGAGCGGCGTGCGATGCAGCGTCCAGCCCATTTGTTGCGAGGGCGCGAGGCCGCGCAGGCGCGTCACGGCCCAGCGCAGCGCGCGATATGCGCGCGGGTGCGCAAACGCGCCACTCCAGAAGCGCCAGATGAACTGCTCGCTCCTGCTGTGATTCGCGCCCTGGCCGCGCAGCGGGTGCGCGACGTTTTCCTCGGGATCGCGGTTCGCTTCGGTGCGCAGGCGCACGAGCAGTTGCGGAATCGGAATGCGCACCGGGCAGACTTCGCCGCACGCGCCGCACAGGCTCGAAGCCGTGGGCAACTCGGCGGTCGCGTCGAGCCCGAGCAGATGCGGCGAAATGATCTTGCCGATCGGCCCCGGGTACGTCGTGCCATAGGCATGTCCGCCGATGCGCGTGTACACCGGGCAGTGGTTCATGCACGCGCCGCAGCGGATGCATTGCAGCGTCGCGCGCAATTGCTCGTCGGCGTAGGCCTGGCTGCGGCCGTTGTCGAGCAGCACGAGGTGCACTTCGCGCGGGCCGTCTTTCTCGCCTTCGCGGCGCGGGCTGCTGATCAGGTTGAAATACGTCGTGATCGGCTGGCCCGTAGCCGAGCGCGTGAGCAGGCTCGAAAGCGGCACGATGTGCTCGAGCTTCGCCACCACCTTTTCCATGCCCATGATCGCGATATGCACGTCGGGCACCGTGGTGGAAAGGCGGCCGTTGCCTTCGTTTTCCACGAGCCAGAGCGTGCCCGTGTCGGCGGCGGCGAAATTCACGCCCGAGAGGCCGATCTGCGCATCCACGAAGGCGCGGCGCAGCGCGCGGCGGCCCGTTTGAATGAGCGTGTCCACGTCCTCCGTAAAGGGCGTATCGGGGATGTGCTCCTCGAACAGGTGGCCGATGTCGCCCTTCGTTTTGTGGATCGCGGGCATCACGATGTGCGAGGGCTTCTCGCCCGCGAGCTGCACGATGTACTCGCCCATGTCCGACTCGATGCAGTCGACGCCGCGTTCCGCGAGGTAATGGTTGAGCTCGATTTCCTCGCTCGCCATCGACTTGCCCTTGATCACGCGCGTGGCCGCGTGCTGCTGCGCGATGGCGTGGACGATGCGGTTCGCTTCGTCGGCGGTCTCGGCCCAATGCACCTGAATGCCGTTCGCGCGCAGCTTCGTTTCCAGATGCTCGAGCAGTTCGGGCAGGCGCGCGAGCGCGTGCTGGCGCACCGCTTCGCCGAGATCGCGCAGGGCTTCGAGTTCGTCCGCCTCGGGAAATTGCGCGGCGCGCTTGCCTTGCAGGAAGTCCATCGCGCCGCGAAAGCTCTTGCGCAACTGCGGGTCGTCGAGCGCCGTGCGTGCGCGTTGGCGGAATTCGGCAGTGGGGACGAAATGGAGCGTGTTTTCTTGAGACGTTTGCGTGGTCGTGCTCATTGGGCTGCTCCTTCCTGCGCGCACGTTTCGTCATCCCCATCAGTCACGACGACGACCCACAACGCGCGGGGGCCGTGCGCGCCGTAAGCGGTGGTCTGCTGGATATCCGAGGTCTTGGAGGGTCCTGAGATCATCACGAGATTGGTGGGCATGCCGTCGCGCCAGCGCTCCGCCGCCACGGCGGCGTGGAGGTCGGCGTGCAGTGTGCGCGCATGGATCAGCGCGACGTGCAGCGGCGGCACGAGTGAGACCGTGCGCGGCGCGTTCGCGTCGGGCACGACCACGAGCGTGCCGGTTGCCGCGAGGCCGGAGCGTGCGACCGTGAAGCCCGCGTCGACGGTGTCGAAGAGTTCGGCCTTCCAGTGCTCGATTGGCTGCGCGTAGCTGCGTGCCTGCACGGCGGCCGGAAGCGCTGCCTTGAGCGCCTGGCCTTCTGCGCAGGCGGTGTCGAGCAGCAGGCTGCGCACACCCGCCTCTGCGAGTCGCTCGGCGAGACCGGCGGCCCACGTTGCGGCGCTCGCGAGGATCACTTCGGCGTGCGCGGCTTCGAGCATGCGCTGGAACTGCGCGATGCGTTCGTTCAGCGCAAACGGCGCATGGGTGCGGCGTTCGGTGAAATGCGCATCGATACGCGCATCGAGCGCTTCAATCGCCGTGGCGGGCGCGGCTGGCGCATGGCCGCGCAGGCGTTGCAGCATGCGCGCACGCGCGCTCATCGAATCGACGCTCATGCGGCCTCCCCGCCGGTGCGGCGCCAGAGGAACGACGCGAGGTGCTCCACGGAGAGCGGCGCGCCCTTGTGCGCGGCAGCGTGGCCGATGTTGAGCAGACACCCGCAGTCGGCGGAAACGAGGCGCTCACAGCCTGTGGCGCAGGCGGAGGCGATCTTGTCGGCGACCATGGCGCCGGAGATGTCGGGGTGCTTGAGCGAGAACGTGCCGCCGAAGCCGCAGCATTCCGACTCGCGTTCGTGCTCGATACGCGTGACGCCCGGCAGCGCATCGACGACTTCGACGCCATGCACACGCGTGCCCATTTCTCGTCGCGCGCCGCATGAGGTGTGCAGTACGACGCGCTCTTCGGGTTCCGTTTGCGCGCCATACGCATTGAAGTCGACGTTGAGCACGCGCACGAGGAACTCCGTGAGTTCGTACACGCGTTCCGAGAGGTCCCCGGCACGCGCAGCGTTTGCGGCATCGTCGTCGAAGAGTGCCGGCCAGTGGTGGCGCATCATGCCCGCGCACGAGCCCGAAGGCACGATCACGGGCCACGGTTTTTCGAAGAGGCCAAGCTGCGCAAGCGCGACCTCGCGCGCCTGGCGCGGGTTGCCGCTGCTGTACGCGGGCTGGCCGCAGCAACTCTGGCTGCGCGGGAAATGGACCGTGAGGCCTTCGCGTTCGAGCAGCTTCACCGCGTCGAGGCCGGCTTGCGGCACGAACAGGTCGACGAGGCAGGTGGCGAACAGATAGACGTCGGTGGGGCGCTCGGTGGGGTATTGCCGTGGCTTCATGTCTCGCTCGGTGTCTATGCGCGCTTTGGCGATCCGCCCCCGCGGGCGGGGCCGCGGAGGTTGAAGACAAGCGCTGGTTTGGGCGCATAATTCCTGCTTCGGGCGAGCGGTTCAAACTGGTTGGACCACTCGCAGCAAATCAGAACGAAACTCGGGGATGGCACGGGTATGGCAATCGGGGACAGGGCAGGCTCGCGCGGGCGCGTGGAAACCGTGATGCGTCAGATGGAGACGTCGCTGCTCGACGGGACCTGGCGCGCGGGAGCGAAGCTGCCTTCCGAACGCGTGCTCGCGCTCGAGTACGACGTGGCGCGCAACACGGTGCGCGAGGCGATCCAGCGTCTGGCCGCGCGCGGCCTCGTGCAGAGCCGGCCGGGCGCGGGCGTGTTCGTCACCGACCAGCTGCGCACGGGCTTTGCGTCGCCGTGGGGGCAACTCGTGGCCGATCATCCGGCGTTGCGCGAAGACATCCTCGAATTTCGCCGTGTGCTCGAAGGCGCGACCGCGTATTTTGCGGCGCTGCGCGCCAGCGACGAGGACATCGCGCGCATCCGCGTGCTGATGCAGGAACTGGAGCGCACGCGCGAAGTGGACGACAAGGCCGCCGAGGCCGACACCGACGCGAAGCTGCACGAAGTGATCGCTCAGGCCTCTCACAATGCGATGTTCCTGCATCTGCACACGAGCGTGCTGGGGGTGCTGCGCGAGCACATCACGATCAACGGCACGGGGCTGCGCGTGCAGAACGAGGACGCGCCGGACCAGTTGCTTTTACAGCACCGCACGCTTTGCGACGCGATCGTCGCGCGCCGTCCCGAGGAGGCGCGCACGGCGATGCAGACGCACATCGACTTCGTGCGCACGCGGGTGGGCGAGGAGATCGGCTGGCCCGAAAGTGGTCCAACCAGTGACGACGCGCCGCGCGCCGCGCCAGCGGGTACGACACGGCGCAAAACCGCGCGCAAGGCGCCGGGCAGCGTCGAGAAAAAGCCAGCGACCCGCGCCAGGCGCGCAAACGCTGCTAAAGTCGGCTGAGCGGGCCGGCGGGCCTCATTCCGGGCCACACGCGGTGGCTAGCCGCACGAGCAGGAGGAACAGATGAACAATCGCGCCGCGCAAATCGTGGCGTTGAGCGCCGTGACGCTGACCGTCAGCGATATCGCGCGGTCGGTGCCGTTCTACGAGTCGCTCGGCTTCGTGCAGAAAGCCGGGCCCGCGGTGCCGGGCTTCGCATCGTTCGAACTGGGCGGCGCGGCCGGCGCGGTGGGAATTTGCTATCTGAACCTGCTGGAGGGGCCGCACGGCGCGGTGAACGGCTGGGGCCGCGTGATCCTCTACGTTGCGGACGTGGATGCGTTCTACGCCCACGCGCTCGCGGCGGGCGCTACGCCCGAATTCGCGCCGCGCGACGCGCCGTGGGGCGAGCGTTATTTCCATCTCGTCGATCCGGACGGCCACGAGCTGAGCTTCGCCCGGCCGCTCATCTGAGCCGCCGCAATGCATTTGAAATATTCGTGACACTCGCTGCGCCGATAGTGGCGCGAGTTGCCAGCCTATCGACCAAGGAGAGAGTCGCCATGAATGAATTGGACCGCACGATGGACGCCGAACAGCACGATGCGGAACAGCAGGAAGCCGAACTGCATCGTCGCCGGCGTCTGGATGAAGAGCTCATCGACGCCTACGACGAAGAGCTCGAAATGGAGGTCGACGACCGGCTGCAGGAAAGCGGCCTCCATATCAGCGACGAGGCGCGTGCGCTGCGCCGCGTCTATTTCCGCGAGCTGATCCGCCTGCAGGGCGAACTCGTCAAGCTGCAGGACTGGATCGTGAGCACGGGGCACCGGCTCGTCGTGATCTTCGAAGGGCGCGACGCGGCGGGCAAGGGCGGTGTCATCAAGCGCATCACGCAGCGCCTGAACCCGCGCATGTGCCGCGTGGCCGCGCTGCCCGCGCCGAACAACCGCGAGCGCACGCAGTGGTATTTCCAGCGCTACGTGCAGCATCTGCCGGCGGGCGGCGAAATGGTGCTGTTCGACCGCAGCTGGTACAACCGCGCGGGCGTGGAGCGCGTGATGAACTTCTGCACCGACGACGAATACGAAGAATTTTTCCGCTCGGTGCCCGAGTTCGAAAAGATGCTCGTGAGAAGCGGCATCCAGATCGTCAAGTACTGGTTCTCGATCACTGATGACGAGCAGGAAGTGCGTTTCCAGAGCCGCATCGACGATCCGCTCAAGCAGTGGAAGCTCTCGCCGATGGACCTCGAAAGCCGCCGCCGCTGGGAGGCGTACACGCACGTGAAGGAAGCGATGCTGCAGCGCTCGCATATTCCTGAGGCGCCGTGGTGGGTCGTGCAGGGCGTGGACAAGAAGCGCGCGCGCCTGAACTGCATTCACCATTTGCTGAGCCAGGTGCCGTATCACGAGATCGAGCACCCGCACGTCACGCTGCCGGCGCGTGTGCATCATCCCGACTACATTCGCCAGCCGGTGCCGGAGAACATGTTCATTCCGGACGTTTATTGAGGGGTTGGTTGCCTTTGAGCTGATCGAAGGCAACCGCGACGATTTCGGGATGCCCATGGCGTAGTAACATATTTGTTACTATAATAGCCATGGGATACCGGATCGATTTCTACAGTGCTCGTGTTGAGAGCAGCGTGCACGAACTGCCGAAGACTTTGCGTGCGCGCTTCTTCGCATTGGTTGACCGCATGGAAACGTACGGGCCAAATCTCGGTGAGCCGCATACCAAGGCGATGGGGGACGGCCTGTTCGAGATGCGCTTAAAGGGCGCCGAAGGTATCGCCAGAGTGTTTTACTGCGCGGTGATTGGACGGCGCATCGTCCTTCTTCACTGTATTGTGAAGAAGGACGCGAAGACACCGCTCGACGAACTGGACACGGCGCGCCGCAGGTTGAAGGAGGTGCGAAATGGCAACGTATAAGGAACTGCGCGAGCGTATGCTCGCCGATCCCGAGGTGCGTGCGGAATATGAAAGACTCAATCGGGAAGAATTTGCCTTGCTGGATCAGATGCTCGCGGCGCGCCGGGAAGCAGGCCTAAGCCAGGCGGATGTCGCCGAGCGCATGGGTACGAAAGCGCCGGCCGTTACGCGTCTCGAACGCGCGCTTGCCTCAGGCGAACATTCGCCTTCTATCGACACATTGCGCAAATACGCGCAGGCGTGTGGCAAGACGCTGAAAATTTCGTTCGTTTGAATCCGGACACTCAGTGCAAAAAAAGCCGCGCCCCCCTCAGGGGAGCGCGGCTTTTTCTTCGCCGATAAAGCTCAAAACAGGTGCTTGAACACCCAATAAAGCGCTCCCGCCAGCACGATCGAAGCGGGCAGCGTGAGCACCCATGCCATCACGAGGCTGCGCACGGTATTCCACTGCAGGCCCGAGCCGTTCGCGGCCATCGTGCCCGCCACGCCCGAGGAGAGCACGTGCGTGGTCGAGACCGGCAGGCCGTACACATCCGCCGCGCCGATCGTCACCATCGCCACGACCTCGGCGCAGCCGCCCTGGCCGTAGCTCAGGTGCTGCTTGCCGATGCGCTCGCCCACCGTCACCACGATGCGCTTCCAGCCCACCATCGTGCCGAGTCCCAGTGCGATCGCCACGGCCACCTTCACCCACGTCGGAATGAATTTCGTCGCGTGGTCGATCTGGCTGCGGAAGTTGTCGATCGACTTCTGGTCGTCGGCTGAGAAGGGCACGGCTTTCTGCTTGTCGAGCAGGCGGATCGCCTCGGAAATCACATACATGTTGTTGCGCACGTTATCGACGACCGATTGCGGCACCGCCGCGAGCGAGCCGTAGCCGTGCACCTGGTCGGCCACCTGGTTCGACAGCGCGGCGAGTGCGGGCACCGTCGTGTTCGACATCGTGCGGCTGCCGATGAAGCGCTCCACTTCGCCGCGCGGCTCGGCGGGCGCGGCTACGCCGTTCGTGTAGCGCTCGAGCGCGCGTGTGGCGTCGTGCGCGACGGCGACGAAGGTCTGCGTCTGCTCCGCCGTCACGGCGCGGTTCAGCGCGTAGGCCGTGGGCACCGTGCCGATCAGGATCAGCATGATGAGGCCCATGCCCTTCTGACCGTCGTTGGAGCCGTGCGCGAACGACACGCCCGTGCAGGTGAGAATGAGCAGCGAGCGGATCCAGAACGGCGGCGGCTCCTTGCCCTTCGGCTCCGAGTAGAGCGCGGGCACGCGCACGACGGCCTTGAGGATGAGCAGCAGGAGGCCAGCCAGCAAAAAGCCGACGATCGGCGAAAAGAGCAGCGACTTGCCCACGCCGAGCGCCTGGCTCCAGTCCACGCCGCTCGTGCCGTTGGTGCCGTGCATGAGCTGGTTCATGAGGCCCACGCCGATGATCGAGCCGATCAGCGTATGCGAACTGGACGAAGGCAGGCCGAAGTACCACGTACCCAGGTTCCAGATGATCGCGGCGATGAGCAGTGCGAACACCATCGCGAAGCCCGCGCTGCTGCCCACCTGCAGGATCAGCTCCACGGGCAGCAGCTGCAGGATGCCGAAAGCCACCGCGCCCGTGGACATGAGCACGCCGAGGAAATTCCAGGCGCCCGACCACATCACGGCGACGTTGGGCGAAAGCGAGTGCGTATAGATGACGGTCGCGACCGCATTCGCGGTATCGTGGAAGCCGTTCACGAACTCGAAGCCGAGCGCGATGATGAGCGCGATGCCGAGCAGGATCCACGGCATGGCCGAGCTTTCGCGCACCGGCGAGAGGTCGTCGGCGAGATGCATTCCCACGTACACGGCGCCTGCGGCGATGACGACGAGGAAGGCGAGCAGACTGACATTGCGCCCGCGCGCCGGGGCGGTGCCCGGTTGCGGTGACAGGGAAAATTCTGGCATGGCAGGCGGGCTCCTGGGGGAGGGAGTAGGCAGAGGTTTCGCCTTCGATCCTGAACCGGCCAGGTTTCGGTTTGATGACGGATCCGTGCCAGTCATGCTCGATGCATATCCGACAGATCGGCGCACCATCGGCGTGCGTCGTCAGTTAGAGGATTGCGCAGATGCCAAAACGGGTTCTTTCGCTGCGTCTTCTGGTGCACCGCTGGGCTATCGCGCGCGCGAAGGCGGCGACGCACCTGATCGGCAACTATCCCTTTTTCGCAGGGCTTTCCGGCACGCTCGTCGCGACGGCCATGGCGATCCTGACCTATGCGGCGCTCTATGAGGGCCGCGCCGAAGAGTTGCGCCACGCGCAGGAGAATTCGCGCAACCTCGTGCAGCTCATCAGCAACGACATTGCCCGCAACGTCGAGATTAACGATCTGTCGCTGCAGGCCGTGGTCATGGCGGCGCAGCAGCCGCAAACCTGGGAATTGCCCGAGGCGCTGCGCCAGCGCGTGCTGTTCGACCGGGCGACGACGGCGTCGAGGCTCGGTGGGGCTTATGTGATCGACGCCACAGGCCATGTGAAAGCGGCGCGCAGCAACGCCTTCGACGTCTCGACCGCCGGCGTTTCGTTCGCCGACCGCGACTACTTCATCGCGCAGCAGCGCGACCCGCAAGCGGGTCTCTTCTTCTCGAAGCCGTACCATTCACGCCTGCGCGGCGGCGTGCTCTCCATTGGGCTCACGCGCCGCATCAATGCACCCGACGGCACGTTCGCGGGCGTCGCGCTGCTCGGCGTGCGTCTCGACTACTTTCAGCACCTGCTGGAGCGCATCGATCTCGGGCGCGGCAGCCATCTCTTCATCTTGATGCGCGATGGCACGATGCTCGCCAGCCAGCCGCCTTCGCTGAGCCGCGCCGGATCGAACTATGCGGACCTGCCGAATTACACGTTCCTGTCCGGCCGGGCTGACGGCAGCTATACGCTGAAGTCGGCGTTCGACGGCGTGGAGCGCATCTACACGTTTGCGCGCGTGGCCAACTCGCCGTTCATCGTCGTCGTGGCGCCTGCCGTCGATGATGTGCTCGCCGGCTGGCGGCGGCGCAGCTATATCGCGCTCGTGATGACCACTGTGTTCGGCGGCGCGTGGGTCGTGGTGTCGTGGGTGCTCGCGTTCGCGCTGCGCGACAAGGTGGTGGCCGAGGGCGAACTCATGCGCCTCGCTGTGACCGACCCGCTCACGGGGCTCGCGAACCGCCGCGCGCTCGACAGCCGTCTCGCCGAGGAGTGGCATCGCGCGGTGCGCGAGCGCACGCCGCTTTCCGTGCTGTTTTTCGACATCGACCACTTCAAGCTCTTCAACGACACCTACGGCCATGCCGCCGGCGACGAGGTGCTGGCCTTCGTGGCCGGGCGAATCGCGTCAGGATCGCGGCGCGCAACCGATCTCGCCGCGCGCTTTGGCGGCGAAGAGTTCGCGGTGGTGCTGCCGGGCACGGCGCTCGACGCCGCGACGCGCATGGCGGAGAAGATCCGCAAGCGCATCGAGTCGGCCAATCTCACGCTAAGTGGTACGCACCATGGGCGCGTGACGGTGAGCGCGGGGTGTGCGAGCTGCAATCCGCCGGTGGGCGGCAGCGCGGCCAGGCTGCTGGCCGCCGCCGACCGCCTGCTGTATGAGGCCAAGGATGCGGGCCGCAATCAGGTCCGGTCGCAGCTATGGACGGGCGAAGGGGCGCAGCCGCTGGTGGATTCCGAAGCCGGAACCCGAGGCCGCGATGCGCCCGCAACCCGGGGCTGACGCGCGCCGGTTTTCATGCGGCGCGCGACGCCCCCCCATGCCGGTCAACGCGCGGATTTCGAAAGCCGGTGGCCGAGGCCGAGGTTCGAGACGATCTGCCAGGTGTAGACGCGCGAATAGTGCACGCCGAACTGCCTGCCGATCAGCTCGCGCACGCGGCTGTTGGTCCACGCATCGCTCGCAAAGCCGTGCTCTCGAGCGGAGCCGTGCAGGGCGCTCGCGATCCAGCCTAGCGCGGCCTGATCGAGCACCGAAGGACGGCCGCCCACGCTCATCTGCTGGAGCGCAGCAAGCCCGCCGTCCTCGACGATGGACTTGTAGCGCCTCACCGTCTGGGCGGAAAGGTGGAGTGAGTCGGCGACGCTATTCACGGTCGCGCCTTCCATCAACATCTGGCCGGCGGCCATTCTTCTCGCGACGCTCGGCAGGTTCTCGGTTCGGGTAAGCATGTGTTCACTCGTCGACGAAAGATTCCGGACACGCGGCATTGCGGATGTGCCGCTCCTGTAACCCTTCCTGCAAGCGGGTCTTGTCGCTTGCCATGGATCGCGCGCCGGTGCGGTGACGCGAGAGGCATGACGGACGGCGAAATCGACGCCCGGTGAAGGGCGCTTGTTGCGAAACGCCTCGGTGTTCCGCAGCGGATATTAATAATTGTTTTTGTAGGGAATGTGTATAGCTAGCGGAAAAATAGTCTGCTTGACTTGTGGATAATCCTGAACTAACGGGAAAAACAACCGGTTCGCATCGGTCAACAATGGGCGTTGCTATTTCGCGTCGATCCCGCAATGCGAAGTTTGCTCCCATTGCGGCAAGATAACCTGACTTATTTGCTCAAATATAGAAAAGCAACGCTATGCATTGTTTTGTATGACCAATTCAGTCTTCAGCGGATATTGAGTTGGAGCGGCTCTATCCATTATGAATTAAATGGCGTCGGACGCGCCGCATGATGTTTGTTATCGTTTTTTGCACCTGACAACGACTATGGTGCAATTTCAGGGAGTGATTTGATTTTTTTGGGCAGAATGTTTTTCGCAAACATTTCGAATCGATTCGAATGCGGATTGGATTCGAATGAACGAATGCAGAATGCCGGATTCGCCGCGCGGCGTATCGCGCAGCGAAACGGGTCCCTGAATCCTGTCGGGCCGCCCAATGCATCGCGCTTTACGTCACACGACGCGCGGCATAGGCGCCGGCCCGCTTTCTGGCCGCTGCGGATGAATCAAGAACTCGATGAAAAGGTAGGTCGTTTGTTGCGCCGCGCCGCGAGCCGGCGCTCGCTCGTGCCGTACGGCGCGTTTCATGCCCTGTTCGCGGGCGACGTGCCGCTACGGGTGCGTTACGAAAAGCTCGAGGCGGCCGCGGCCGCGTTGTGCGAGCCGGGGGAGGCCGACTATGCGTCGCTGCTCTCGACCGATTCCGGCCTGCCGGGCCCGGACTTCTATACGCGCTTCAAGCGCCTGCATGCCGAGCGCTACTACGCGACGCTTGGCGCGGATCGGCATCGCATGCTGCGGCTTGCCGAAAAGCGTCAGCTCGCGAACGAGGAGCGCGAGCGTGTGTATGCCCACTATCTGCGTTGTGCGGCCGAAGAGACTTGCATGAACAACGCTTGATGTGTGCGAGCGGTGCAATGCCGCTCTCTTGCCATTGATGATCCACAGAAGGAGTTCCCACATGTCCACGCGCTATCGTTCTACCGCGCCGCTCGTCGGCGCCCTACTCGTGCTTGCCCTCGGCGTGTCGCCGCACGTGCCGCTACGTGCGCAGACGGCGTCCGATGCCGCGCCTGAAAGCGCGCCTAACGCCCAGTTGCAGATCGGCGAGGTGCAGACCACGGCCACGGTCGTGAGCATCGACGCGGCCACCAATTCGGTCACGCTGCGCGGCGCGCGGCGCAACCTGGTGACGGTCGCGGTCGATCCCGCCGTCGGCGACGTGAGCAAGCTCAAGCCCGGCGATCATGTGAACATCCTCTACAAGGAGGCATTGCTGCTGCGCGCCGAAAAGGTGGCCACGAGAGGCATCCGCTCGCGCATCGACACGACCGCTACCATGCCCGCTTCCGGTGGCGTGGCGGCGACGGCGCATAGCGTTCAGGTGATTGCGACGGTGGAGAAGATCGACCGCAAGAGCCGCAAGGTCGCATTGCGTGGACCGAACCGCACGGTCGTCGTGGTGGCGCCGCCGGACGTGCCGCTCGAAAAGATCAAGGTGGGCGACAGCATTCGCGCCGACTACGTGGGCGCGACGGCCGTTCAGGTCACGCGCGGCGGTCAGAACCTGCAGTGACGCCGCAATGACGCATTAACGCCATGGCGGCGTGGCCTAGTCGACGCGATTGCGGTCGCGCACGAGGATCGAGACGTAGATCGCCGTGCAGACGATGATGACGGCCACGCCGGCGATCACCTTCTGGTGGTCGAAGTTGAGGAGACCGATCACCGCGATGGCAATGCCGGCGGCAGAGCCGAGCGTGCCCATTGCCGCCACGAAAATGCGCATCTTGCTCCAGACGCGATGGCGCCGCTCGGGACCTGCGCCTTCGATAAACCGATGCAGTCGATCAAACATGGCGGCTCTTCCGGGTTGGGTAGAAGTCGGTCATGCGGGCGCGAAAGTATGGCGGCCCGAACGAGATCAAGTATAGCCAGCCCATTATTACGCGTTCTTTCATTTGCCTGCGCGCTATCGCGCCGGAATTCCCGATCGTTTTTTTGTGCGCGTTTAAGTTTGTCTTAATTTTGGCTCGCCATGATGGAGCGGTCGGGTCGATTCGATAGTTCGATTCGCGGTTGTTCTTCACGTCCCCTGTTGGCCGCCGATTAGTTCGGCGGCCTTTTTTTTGTCCATTTTCGATGTTTGCTAGCGTCGAGCCTCGCGCATTCAAGTCTTATTTGTGATTCGTCGCGAGGGCGCCCGCGCTGTTTGCGCCGCCGAAGAGCTGCGTCAGATATTGCTGGTTCTTGTTCATCGTCGTCATGAGGTTATTGAGCGCGGTGAACTGGCGGCTGAATTGCGTGGTGAGTTCGGCTGAACGGACATCGAGCATCGTCGCCTGCTTCTTGATGTCCTCGAGCTCCTTGCTGATGGCGTCGGTACGCCGCTCGATGATGCCGCTCGACTTGACGTAGGGCGCGATGGCGTCGTTGAGATGGTCGGCCATGCCGCCGCTGCCGAACAGCGCGGCAATCGCGCGATTGTCGGGCCGCAGCGCGTTCGTGAATGCCTTGTCGTCGATTTCCAGCTTGCCGGTCTTGCTCAGCGTGATGCCGATCTCGCCGAGCGAATGACGTATGCCGTCGCTGCCTTTCGCGCCCGCCGAAAGGGCGGAGGGCAGCGACGCTGCGAGCGTGCGCGCGATGGAGTCGCCCAGCAGCGCGCCCGCATGCGCGCTGGTCGAATCGGTGCCGGGCGTGTAGGCCGTCAGCGTGCCCAGCGCGTCGATATAGCTGTTGTACGCCTTGGCGAAATTGCGGATGGCCGTGCCGGTCGCTTCGGTGTCGGGTGCGATGGTGAGCGTCTGCTTCGTGCCCGCCGCGGCGTTTTCGAGCTTGATCGTGATGTCGCTCACCACGCCCTCGAGCGTGTTGCTCGCGCTCGTGACGTGCGTGCCGTCGATGTGCAACTCGGCGTCGCTGGCCGCTTCGACCTCGCGCATCTGCGAGGAGGCGAGGCGCGTGTCGACCCCAGCGCCCGCCTGCACGTCGATCGTGTTGGCCGCGCCCGTCTTGTTGGCGCTCAGCACGAGGTGCTGTCCATCCGAGCCGGTGATGATCGACGCCGTGACGCCCGGATTGTCGCTCGCGCGATTGATCGCCGCGACGACATCCGTGAGCTTGTTGCTGCCCGCGGCGATCGTAAGGTGCATGGACTTGCCGCCCATCGAGATGTCGAGGCTGCCCTCGCCGAGCGTCGCGCCGGCGTCGAAATTTTCCGAGGCGAGCTTGTGCGCCGTTGCCAGATGATCGACTTCGATCGTGAAGCTGCCCGGCACCGCGTTCTTCCCGGCCACGGCGCTTAGGCCTTTGTCCTTCTCGCTGGTCGTGGCGGTGAAGCGATGCAGCGCGGCGCCGTCCTTGAACGGCTCGAGTGCGGTTTGCAGTGAGGCGAGCGCCGACTTCAGCGTGCCGAACGCGGAGAGCGTCGTGTTGCTGGCGGACTGCTTCGCGGTGAGCATGGCGCTCGGCCCCGCGATCTTCGCGTTGACGAGCGCCTTGACGAGCTGGTTGACGTCGAGCGAGGAGTTGGTCGCGCCGCTGATGATCGACTGGGCGGCGTCGCTCAGCGCGCTATTCGGGCTGGCGGTGGTGTTCGTGATCGTGCTTGCCATGAAAGAAGTCCGTTCGTTCTGGTGCGTCGAGTCGACGGAACGCGCGAATGCGCGGCCATGCTTTCATTACGGCAAGCTTTCATGAAACTTAATGAAAGAATTGAAAAGAATTTGAAAAGTTAGAGGCTTGCACGGGGGCGGCTGTGGGCCGCCCGCAGCCGGTCGCCCGCAGCCGGTCGCCCGCTTCAGACGTGCTCGGGGAAGCCCGCGCGGCCTTGCGTGAGGTCGGTCAGCGCGTTGCGCGCGGCGTCCACGGCGGTCGCGGGCAACTGGATCGTAAGGCGGACCGTCATCGTGTACTGGCTTTCCACGAGCGTGAACTGCTCCTGGTCGATCCAGTGGCGCACGCGAGTTTCTTCGGGATAGCCGAGCTCGACCGTGAGGCGCGCCTGCGCGATGCGCTCGACGCGCTCCGCCCCCTGCAAGGCGCTGGCGATGGCGTCGGTGTAGGCGCGCACGAGGCCGCCCGCGCCGAGCTTCACACCGCCGTAATAGCGCACCACGGCCGCGAGCACGCCGTCCAGGTCGTGATGACGAAGTACTTCGAGGATCGGGCGCCCGGCCGTGCCGGAGGGTTCGCCGTCGTCGGACATGCCGGACTGGCCGCCCGCGAGCAGCGCCCAGCAAACGTGCGTGGCGGCGGGATGCTCTTCGCGCAGACGGCGGATTTCAGCCATGGCGGCTTCGCGGTCGGCAACGGGAATGGCGTGCGCGATGAAGCGGCTCTTGCGGATCTCGAGTTCCGCGGTGACGGGATGGGCAAGCGTGAAAGTGGGCACAGGCGGGTGGGAACAGCAGGCGAAACCACAATGTTAGCCGATGCGCACGGGCCGGATTTCGACGTCCGTCCCCATATCTTGCCAGTTTATGTAATGGTTCTTTGCGCGAGATGCTAGTGACGCCCCGGCCTTCAGCCCGGATAATGCACGGCATGACGGATCTAGCTCTGGCTGGAGCGAATCCGAACTCCTCATTCGGTGATCCGTCATAGTCCTTTCTCTCGCGGCGCCGTTGCGGCAGACGCGATTCCCCCAAAGCACAGACGCCAAAAAAATCCCCGGTCGGACCGTGTCGCAACCGGGGGCACAAGGCTCGCCTGTTCTCAAGAGGCAATCCCACCTTACGTCCGCAAAATTGCGTCCGCAATCGGAAAATAAACCTGGTGCGTGTGCTGCTCGAAGCGCGCTAGTGTTCTCATGATTGCGCAAAAAAAATCCCGGCCATCTCTGGCCGGGCAATGAGAATACACCGTGCGCTCCGGGGAACGAAACGCCCGTCAACGTTACCCGCCGGGCGTGCGGCCGGCAACACTTCCGAATTACCTGCAATTACTGACGTATGCCTTTCTGGCTGCGCCTGGCGCGTAGCATGGCTGGCGCGGATGCACCGTGTGGCGGGCATTGCACTCACATTGATTCGCATGCCGAATTATATTTTTCGCAGGCATGCACGCATGGCGAAGTAAGGAGCCGAAATGCGCCGAGGCCGGTCTCCCCTGGGGAAGACCGGCCTCGGTGTGCCGCTTCAGGCGCCGCCTGCGAAGGCGGCCCTTCGATCACGCGTACGTCGTGCGGATCAGTAACGCGGCGGGGGCGGCGGACGATGGTCGTCGTCGCGGTAGCGCGGGGGACCCGGATCGTGCGGGTGATGGTGCATCCACTCGTCGTGCTCCCAATAACGGTGGCCGTCGTAGTAACGGTTGTCGTGCCAGCCGATCGACACGCGCGCGTCCACCGGCATCATGTGCGGTTGGCCGTATTGCGGCGCCGATTCGGCACGCAGCCCATACGGTGCGGATTGAGCGAAGGCGCTCGATGCGCCCATCAATGCGCCGCCGGCGATCAGTGCCGCGGCGATGGCGCGGGCGGGGGTCTTCCAGCTCTTCGTATTCATGAGTTACCTCCTCTTTGGTTGCGTCGTCAGTCACGCGGCATCGGGATGCCTTTGTGTTGCGACCACGGTTCAAAGCTTATCGGCCCGAAGCGGAGGAAAACGTGACCACTTGTAAGCTTTCGTTTCATACGATTCTTCATGCAAGAAAGGCCGATCTAACAGTCGGCCCTTGATGCAGAAAGGATTAAGCGCCGCATCTGACAATCGGGAACACGCGCTCGGGGGGCGGGTTGTCAACTGGCGTTACATTCGGGCGTCGCGAGCCGCCCGAATGCGTCACCTGTACCGGCCGACGAGCCCCGATGTCGTTCTTACCGAGGCGCTTTCGGCGCGGCTTGTGTGTCGGTTTGCGTGCCGGCCACATCGATCGCGCTTTGCGAACCTAGTTGCGCGCGCAACTCATATTTCTGGATCTTGCCCGTGGCCGTGCGCGGCAGTTCGCCGAATCGCACGGCGCGCGGCACCTTGAAGTGCGCGAGAAAGAGCCGGCAGTGCGCGATGATCTCCTCGGCCGTGGCGCTCGCACCGTGCCGCAGTTCGACGAATGCGCAAGGCACTTCGCCCCACTTCGCATCCGGCATCGCCACGACGGCGGCGAGCGCGACTGCCGGGTGGCGATACAGCGTGTCTTCCACCTCGATGCTCGAAATGTTCTCGCCGCCCGAGATGATGATGTCCTTGCTGCGGTCGGTAATGCGCACGTAGCCATCGGGCGTCATCACGCCGAGGTCGCCGGTGTGGAACCAGCCGCCGCGGAACGCCTCTTCGGTTGCGCGCTCGTTCTTCAAATAGCCCTTCATGCAGATGTTGCCGCGGAACATGATTTCGCCGAGCGTTTCGCCGTCGGCGGGCACGGGTTCCATCGTCTGCGCGTTGCGCACGCTCACGCCGCTTTGCAGGTGATAGCGCACGCCCTGGCGCGCGGCGAGGCGCGCCTGTTCCTCGTCGGGCAGCGTCTGCCAGCGCTCCTGCACCGCGCACACGGCGGCGGGGCCGTACACCTCGGTGAGACCATAGACATGCGTAAGCTCGATGCCGATCGTCTTCATCTTCGCGATCACGGCCGGCGCGGGCGGGGCGCCTGCGACCATCGTGCGCACCGTGTGCGCGATGCCCGCGCGATACTCGGCGGGGGCGTCGGCGAGCGCGCCCTGTACGATGGGCGCGCCGCAATAGTGCGTAACGCGCTCGCTGCGAATGAGGTCGAACACGAGCTTCGCGTCGAACTTGCGCAGACACACGTTTACGCCCGCGCGCGCGGCGACGGTCCACGCGAAGCACCAGCCGTTGCAGTGAAAGAGCGGCAGCGTCCAGAGGTACACGGCGTGCTTGGGCATGTCCCATTCGAGGATGTTGCTCACCGCGTTGAGGTACGCGCCGCGATGGTGATACACCACGCCTTTGGGGTCGCCCGTTGTGCCCGAGGTGTAGTTCAGCGCAATGGCGTCCCACTCGTTGTGCGGCGGCGCCCAGGCGAACTCGGGGTCTCCTTGTTCGAGGAACGCTTCGTAGTCGGTTGCGCGCGGGAAGAACTCGGGATCGGCGGCCGCGATGTCGGCCACGCTGATGATCTTGAGGTTGGGAAATTCGAGCGCCGCGCGTTGCGCGAGCGCCGCGAATTCGGTATCGACGATCAGCGCCTTCGCTTCGCCATGGCGCAGCATGAACAGCATGGTTGCGACATCGAGTCGCGTGTTGAGCGTATTGAGCACCGCGCCGAGCATGGGCACGCCGAAGTGCGCCTCGACCATCGCAGGGATGTTGGGCAGGAGCGCCGCCACCGTATCGCCGCGCCCGATGCCCGCCTGCGCGAGCGCGCTCGCGAGCCGCCGCGTGCGCGCATACGTTTCGCGCCAGCTGCGGCGAACATCGCCATGGACCACGGCGAGGCGGTCGCCATAGACTTCGGCCGCGCGGGCGATGAAATCGATCGGCGTGAGCGGCACATAATTGGCTTCGCGTTGCGCGAGACCCTCTTCGTACGGGTGCAACATGGCGGTGTCTCCGGTGTCGATCGCCGCTGCCGGCTCAAAGCCGTGCCGCGGTCTGTCGTTGGCTTGTAGGTATGATTCGCGCTACCGTAGCAGGGCCGCGCAGGCCAGTCTGTCGCCAGCGCGACAGAGCGGGCCGTGACGAACGATCCGCTTCAAAAGATCGACCCAAAGATTGACCTAACTCCAGGAAAGCGCGATGTCGCAATCCATTATGCCCCCGGATGGGACTCCGCCCGCCCCCGATTCATGGCGCGAAGGCGAGCGCATCGACGCCGCGAACATTGCGCGCCTCGCCGCCTTGTTCGAGCGCTGCGTGTGGTTTCGCGCGCTTGCGCCCGAACATCGCGAGTGGGTGCTGGCGTCCTCGCATGCGCAGGGCTATGCCGCGGGCGCAATCGTCGCCGCGCGCGAAGCGCCCTCGGACTGGTGGCTCGGCGTGAGTTCGGGCCTCGTGAAGCTGGCGATCTTCAATGCTTCGGGGCGCGGCTGCACGTTTTCGGGCGTGCCGCATGGCGGCTGGTTCGGCGAGGGGAGCGTCATCAAGCGCGAGCCGCGCAAGTACGACGTGATCGCGCTGCAGCCGTCGCTCGTCATGGCCGTCGCCACCGATACGTTCCACCGGCTCATGGATTGCAGCCTGCCGTTCAACCGCTTCGTGATCCATCAGCTCAACAACCGCATGGGCGAGTTCATCGCGCTGATCCAGAACAGCCGCTTGCTCGACGTGGATGCCCGCGTTGCGCAGTCGCTCGCGCAGATGTTCAATCCCGACCTCTACCCCGAGACGGGCCGTGCGCTCGACATCTCGCAGGAAGAGATCGGCATGCTGGCGGGCGCGTCGCGGCAGCGGATCAATCAGGCCTTGCAGACGCTCGAGCGCCAGGGGCTCGTCGCGCTCTCGTACAACCGCGTGGATGTGCTCGATCTCGACGGGCTGCGCGCATTTGGCCGCGACCAGATCTGAGGATCGCAGAAGTCCTTATCAATCTTGCGAGGAATAGAAGGCTCTCTCCCTCGCCAGCCCGTTTTTACGCGTGGCCGCGCTGCGTAGACTTGCCTCACTGAGTTCAAACGGAGAGGAAAGTGAAGAACGCAATGCTGCGTGCGGCGCTGGTTTCGATGATGGCGATCGTTCCGGCGGTGTCGTTTGCCCAGGTCACCAGCGCGCAAAACGGCCCGGTGACGCGCGCCCAGGTGCTGCAGGAACTGGTCGATCTGGAGTCGGTGGGGTACAACCCGGCTGCGGCGAACGATGCGACTTATCCGGACGACGTAGCGAGAGCCATGCGCCGCCTCGCCGAAAAACGCGCCAACGACGCGCGCCTGGCGCAGGAGCGCCAACCGCAAGAGCAGGTCGCGCAGTCGGGTTACGGCGATCCGCCCGTGCAGAACGGCGAAGCGGGCGCGCCTGCCGCCGTGCCGCGCAACGAGCCGCCGCCCGCGTATCGCCACCATTGATTGCGGCGCTAACCGCGCCCTGAGCCGACGTTGGCGCCGTTCGCCCCCTTGGCGCCTTCGGGCCCCGCCGCGACATCGGGCGGCACGCCGAGCAACTGCAGCGTGCCGGCCGTCACGCCCGAGAACACCGGCCCCGCGACCGTGCCGCCATAGAACGCCTTGCCCGCCGGATCGTCGATCATCACCGCGACGATCACGCGCGGCGCGCTCATCGGCGCCATGCCGACGAAGAGCGCGCGATAGCGGTTCTTCGCGTAGCCCGCGCCGATCTGCTTGCGCGCGGTGCCTGTCTTGCCGCCCACCCGGTAGCCATCCACGTTGGCGGCGCGCCCCGTGCCGCCGTCGCTCGTCGCCATTTCCAGCATGTTGCGCATGGCGGCGGCCGTGGCCGGCGTCGTGACCGCGCGCGCCTCCAACGCTGTCGAACTGCCCGCGCCGCCTGGCGCATCGTGCAGCAGCGTGACGGGATGCAGCGTGCCGTCGCCGGCGTAGGCCGTGTAGATCTGCGCCATCTGCAGGAGCGAAGTGGAAAGGCCGTAGCCGTACGCCATCGTCGCCTGTTCGATCGGGCGCCAGCGCGCCCACGGCCGCACGCGGCCAGGCGCCACGCCGGGGAACGTGACGCCGGGCTTCTGCCCGAGCCCGTACTCCTGATACTTGTCCCAGATTGTTTGCGCGGGAAGGTTCAGCGCGAGCTTGGCGAGCGCGATGTTGCTCGACTTCTGGATCGCTTCGGCCACGGTCATGCGGCCGTGATTCGAGGTGTCGTGGATCGTGGCGGGGCCGATGCGGTACGTGCCCGGCGAGGTGTCGATGATCGTGTTCGCGTTGACCCGGCGCAGGTCCATCGCGAGCGAAACGACCACGGGCTTGATGGTCGAGCCGGGCTCGAACGTGTCGACCACGGCGCGGTTGCGCAACTGCTTGCCCGTGAGCCGCGTGCGGTCGTTGGGGTCGAACGACGGCCAGTTCGCGAGCGCGAGGATCTCGCCGTTTTGCGCATCGAGCACGACGACGCTGCCCGCTTCCGCATGATTCTTCGCCACGGCGGCCTTGAGCTGCGTGTACGCGAGTTGCTGCACGCGGCGGTCGATGGTGAGCTGCACGGTGTCGCCGTTGCGCGGCTGCACGCGCTCGCTCGGCTCGGAAACGACGCGCCCGAGCCGGTCGCGGATCACCTCGCGCTGGCCAGGCGTGCCGCGCAGGCGCGCGTTTGCGGCAAGCTCCACGCCCTCCTGGCCGGCGTCTTCGATGTCGGTGAAGCCCACCACGTGCGCGGCCGATTCGCCTTCGGGGTAATAGCGCTTCGAGTCGGCGATCAGGGTGATGCCGCCCGTACCCATTTCGTCGATGTGCGCGGCGGTTTCGGCGTCCACCTGGCGCTTGAGCAGCACGAAGGAGCGGTCGCCGGCCACGCGCCGGTCCAGTTCCGCGAGCGGCATGTCGAGCAGACGCGCGAGCGGCGCGTGCGCGGCGGCGTCGAGCAGGCGCGGATTCGCCCAGACTTCGAAGGTCGCGAGGCTCACGGCCAGCAGCGCGCCGTTGCGATCGACGATGCGCCCGCGCATGGCGTCGAGTTCCAGCGTGCGCTGGTAGCGCTTTTGGCCCTGCTTCACGTAAAAGCCGTGATTGGCGATTTGAATCCAGAACGCGCGCCCGGCCAGCGCCGCGAAGGCCGCGAAGGTGATGAACACGACGAACTTCGAGCGCCACGCGGGCAGGCGCGGCGCGAGCATCGGGTGACGGGTCGCGGCCGCGTGCGGGTCGCGCGGCGGTTTCCTGGAACGGATCATCGGCAAGGCGGGGTGGCTTGACAGAATTATATTGTAAACATAATGTAATTTAATTGAAATGAAAGGTGCGCCCAGCCGCGAGGCAATTGGGCGCGCGTTGCGCGCTGTCATGCGGCGCGTGCGGTTCAGGGGGACGGGCGGGGCACCAAGCGAACCGGGCCGCGATTGCGGCCCGGCGGGAGAGAGACACCGGCGGCGAAGCAGCGCCGCGGTGCGAAGGCGAGGTTAAGCGTGCGCGGGCAAGCGGAAGCTCGCGATCGACTCGCGCAGGACCGTCACCTGATCCTTGAGCGAATGCGCGGCGGCGGCGGCCTCTTCCACGAGCGCCGCATTCTGCTGCGTCACCTGATCCATCTCGCCCACGGCGCGGTTGACCTGCTCGATGCCTGCGCTCTGCTCGCGCGACGCGTTGCTGATCTCTTCGAGGATCTCGTGCACGCGCCGCACCGACTGCACGATCTCGGTCATCGTCGAGCCCGCGTTGGTCACGAGATGCTGGCCTTCGGTCACGGTGCCGGTCGACTTTTCGATCAGCGCCTTGATCTCCTTGGCGGCGGTGGCGGAGCGCTGCGCGAGGCTGCGCACTTCGGCGGCCACCACGGCGAAGCCGCGGCCCTGTTCGCCCGCGCGCGCCGCTTCCACGGCCGCGTTCAAGGCGAGGATGTTGGTCTGGAACGCAATGCCGTCGATCACGCCGATGATGTCGCCGATCTGCTGCGAGCTCGTCGTGATGTCGCCCATGGTGCGCACCACGTCGTCGACCACGGCGCTGCCGCGCGTGGCGACATCGGCAGCCTGGCTCGCGAGCGACGCCGCATGCTGGGCGCTATCCGCGCTCTGGCGTACGTTCGCCGTCATCTGATCCATGCTCGACGCGGTCTGCACGAGCGCCGCCGCCTGTTCCTCGGTGCGCTGCGAGAGATCCGTGTTGCCCGCTGCGATCTCGTTTGCGCCCACGTTGATGTTTTCCGCGCCGCTGCGCACGCGCGAGACGGTTTGCACGAGCGCCGTCTGCATCGTTGCGAGCGCACGCATCAGGCTGCTCTCATTCGTGCCCTGAACCTGCAGGCGCAGGGTGAGGTCGCCCTCGGCGATGCGGTTGGCTGCGTCCACCGCGCCCTCCAGCTCGCCGCCGATGCTGCTGCGCACGCTGCGCACCACGAGCACCATCACGCTGCTGGCGGCGGCGCCCAGCAGGAAGGTCACGCCGAGCCAGCGCAGCAGGCTGCCGTAGAACTCGGCGCGCACGTCGTCCATGTACATGCCCGTCACGATCACCCAGTCCCACGGCACGAAGCGGTGGCCGAAGCTCAGCTTGGGAACCGGCTCGCTATGGCCGGGCTTGGCCCAGAGGTAGTCGAGGAAGCCGCCATTCGGGCCGCTCGCGGCGTTCACGAGCCCGGTGAACACGTGGGTGCCCGCCGGGTCGGTGAAGTCGCTGAGATTCTTGCCGTCGAGCTCGGGCTTGATCGGGTGCATCAGCATGACCGACTGCGAGTTGTTGATGCTCAGATAACCGTCGGTGCCGTAACGGATCGAGCCGATCACGGTGAGCGCCTGCTTCTGCGCTTCGGCTTCGGGCATGACGTTGCGCTGCGAGAGGCCGTAGTAGTAGTTCGCGATGCTCGTCGCTTCGTCAACGAGTGTCGTGAGCTGCGCGCGCCGTTCGCGGATCATCGACTCGCGGCTTTGCCAGGCGCCAAAGGCGACGATCAGCAGCAGGCCGATCCAGAGGATCGCGATCATCGAGCGGAGCTTTTTGTTGAGGGTCATGTTTTGCATGGTCGGTCGGGTATTTCACAGGGCTGGAGCGGTACGACTGGCGATACGTTGCCGCCAGAGTGTGTTTACGGCCTACGCAAACGTGCGCGAGACCCAGGGGGAACCCTGCTTAGGCAGCTTTTCTTCATACAAAACAAAGACCTTTGACATAGCGCATATGACGCCGCGCTGAAACACCCGCGAACGCGCCGATAAAAGCCACAAATTTCACTGTATTTCCATGATTTGCCACTCTTTGTGGTGATCGACTGCGGATAGGAATCATTTCCGATATAGTCGCGACTTTGCCCCCGGCCGGCCTGGCTTCGAGGCCTGCGATGACGCCGGGATGAAGGACCTTTCCCAACGATGCGACGCACACGGCGCAGCCCCGGCTGCCGCCCTCATGACGTCCACTGGAGTAACAAGAATGAACGCACGCGAACCCGCTCTGGTCCCCGCCGCTCTTGCCACATCGCGCAGCGCGCGGCTGCGCCAGATGCTGACCAGCAACGAACTCGAATTCCTGATGGAAGCGCACAACGGCCTTTCCGCACGCATTGCGCGCGAGGCGGGCTTCAAGGCGATCTGGGGCTCGGGCCTTTCGATCTCCGCGCAGTTCGGCGTGCGCGACAACAACGAGGCGAGCTGGACCCAGGTGGTCGACAACCTCGAGTTCATGGCCGACGCGAGCGACCTGCCCATCCTGCTCGACGGCGACACCGGCTACGGCAACTTCAACAACGTGCGCCGTCTCGTGCGCAAGCTGGAGCAGCGCGGCATCGCGGGCGTGTGTATCGAAGACAAGGTGTTCCCGAAGACCAACAGCTTCATCGGCGGCGAAGCGCAGCCGCTCGCCGATATCGACGAATTCTGCGGCAAGATCAAGGCGGGCAAGGACTCGCAGACCGACGAGCACTTCTCGATCGTCGCGCGTGTCGAGGCGCTGATCGCAGGCTGGGGCATGGACGAAGCGCTCAAGCGCGCCGAAGCCTATCGTCAGGCCGGCGCTGACGCGATCCTCATCCACAGCAAGCTTTCGAAAGCGGACGAGATCCTCACGTTCGCGCGCGAATGGGCGGGTCGCGGCCCGCTCGTGATCGTGCCGACCAAGTACTACAGCACGCCGACCGACGTCTTCCGCAAAGCGGGCATCAGCACGGTGATCTGGGCGAACCATCAGATCCGTGCCGCGGTTTCGGCCATGCAAGCCGTTACGAAGACGATTTACGAAACGCAGACGCTCGTCGACGTCGAAGACCGCATTGCTACGGTCAACGAAATTTTCCGCCTGCAGGACGCCGACGAATACTCGGAAGCCGAAGACCGCTACCTCTCCGCTACCTCGCGCGGCGCGGGCTCGGCGATCGTGCTGGCCGCGACCCGCGGCTCGGGCCTCGACGCCTACACGGAAGACAAGCCCAAGGTCATGCTGCCGGTTGCGGGCAAGCCGCTCCTGCGCTGGCTCGTCGATGCGTTCAAGAAGCAGTCGGTCAACGACATCACCGTGGTGGGCGGCTACAAGGCCGAAGCCATCGACACGGCGGGCATCAAGCTCGTGCGCAACGAACGTTACGCACAGACGAACGAACTCGCTTCGCTCGCGTGCGCGGTTGGCGCGCTCGACAACGACACGGTGATCTCGTACGGCGACCTCGTGTTCCGCAGCTATATCCTGCGCGATCTCGTGGAAAGCGAAGCGGACTTCAGCGTGGTGGTGGATTCGTCGCCTGAGTCGGAGAACAGCAGCACGCGCGACTTCGCATGGTGCTCGGCCGCCGACGATCGCGATCTGTTCGGCAACAAGGTGTTCCTCGAGCGCGTGGCGAGCGAGCCGGCCGCGAACGGCGCGGCTGCGCACGGCCGCTGGATCGGTCTCGTGAACGTGCGTGGCGCCGGCCGCGCGAAGCTCGCGAAGAAGCTCGCGCAACTGCAAACGCGCGCTGACTTCGACACGCTCGACATGCCCGCGCTGCTCAACGCGCTGATCGCGGACGGCGAGAAGATCGAAGTGCAATACGTGCACGGCCACTGGCGCGGCGTGAACGATCTCGAAGACTTCCGTCGCGCTGGCGACTTCGCTCATGCGCAAACGCCGCTGGGCGCGGAGGGCCAGGCATGATCGAAGCCGCACAGTTTGTCGAAGCGGCGCGCTCGCGCGGCTTCGAGTGGTACGCGGGCGTGCCGTGCTCGTACCTCACGCCGTTCATCAACTATGTGCTGCAAGACGACTCGCTGCACTACGTGAGCGCGGCCAACGAAGGCGACGCGGTCGCGGTGATCGCGGGCGTGGCGCTCGCGGGCAAGCGCGGCATCACGATGATGCAGAACTCGGGCCTCGGCAATGCCGTGAGCCCGCTCACCTCGCTTACGTGGACGTTCCGTCTGCCGCAACTGCTGATCGTGACATGGCGCGGCCAGCCGGGCGTGCCCGACGAGCCGCAGCACGCGCTGATGGGCCCGGTTACGCCGCAGATGCTGGAAACGATGGATATTCCGTGGGAGACGTTTCCCACCGAAGCCGACCAGATTGCGGCGGCGCTCGATCGCGCCATCAAACACATGGACGAAACGGGCCGCCCGTATGCGCTCGTCATGCAGAAGGGCAGCGTGGCGCCGTACGAACTCAAGGGCGGCGGCGCGATGCCCGCAAAGCACGCGCTGCCCATAGCGCAGACAAAGTGGACCGGACGGACTCCTGAGCAACTGCCAACGCGCCAGCAGGCGCTAGAGCGTGTGATCTCCGCGACGCCTGCCGAGTCGACGGTCGTCGTTGCCTCGACAGGTTTTTGCGGCCGTGAACTCTACGCATTGGACGACCGCTCGAACCAGCTCTACATGGTGGGCTCGATGGGCTGCGTTACGCCGTTCGCGCTCGGCCTCGCACTTGCGCGGCCCGACTTGAACGTGGTCGCGCTCGACGGTGACGGCGCCGCGCTCATGCGCATGGGCGTGTTCGCCACGCTCGGCGCCTATGGCCCGGCGAACCTCACGCACGTGCTGCTCGACAACGGCGCGCACGATTCGACCGGCGGCCAGGCCACCGTGTCGGGGCAGGTGTCGTTCGCGAACGTGGCAGCCGCGTGCGGTTACGCCGACGCCGCGGAAGGCGACGATCTCGCCACACTCGACAGCGTGCTCGCCGCCGCGCGCGAACGCGCGAAGGGCGCTTCGGGTGTCGAAGGCACACGCTTCGTACGACTGACGATTCGCCGCGGCACGCCCGATGGCCTGCCGCGCCCCACGATCACGCCGCCCGATGTGAAGACGCGTTTGATGCGCCACATCGGCGCGCTCGCTGAATAAGGAACTACCGATGCTGCTGCTCAATCCCGGCCCCGTCACGCTGACCGAACGCGTGCGCAAGAGCCTCCTCCAGGAAGACCTGTGCCATCGCGAAAGCGAGTTCTTCGACGTGCAGGAAGAGGCGCGCACGCGTCTGGTGGGCGTCTACGATCTCGACCCGGCGCAATGGCAGGCCGTGCTCATGACGGGTTCCGGTACGGCTGCCGTCGAAAGCATGATCGCTACGCTCATGCCCGCGAACGGCAAGCTGCTGATCGTCGAAAACGGCGTGTATGGCGAGCGCATCACTGCGATCGCGAAGCAGTACGGCATCGCGCATGAGGTCGTCAAACACGACTGGATGCAAGCGCCGGACCTCGCGCGCATTACGTCCGCGCTCGACGCCGACAAGTCGATCACGCACGTTGCGATCATCCATCACGAAACCACGACGGGGCGCCTGAACGATCTGCGCGCGCTGGGCGAAGCGTGCCGCGCGCGCGGTGTGCAAATGCTGGTGGACGGCGTGAGCAGCTTCGGTTCGGAAGCCATCGACTTCGGCGACGCGAGCATCGCGGCGGTGGCCGCGACGGCGAACAAGTGCCTGCACGGCGTGCCGGGCGCGGCCTTCGTGGTGGTGCGCCGCGCAGCGCTCGCGCAGGCTCACAGCCGCACGTACTACCTCGACCTCAAGCGCCTTGCCACGCTGCAGGATCAGCGCAACACGCCGTTCACGCCTTCCGTGCACGCGTATTACGCGCTCGTCGAGGCGCTGCGCGAACTCGCCGACGAAGGCGGCTGGCAGGCGCGTCACGCGCGCTACGCGGCGCTTTCGGAGCAGGTGCGCGCGGGGCTCGCCGCGCGCGGCATGGCGAGCGTGCTGCCGAAGGACGAATCGTCGGTGGTGCTGCGCGCGTTCCGCTTGCCTGCAGGCGTCGACTACCCGTTGCTGCATGACGCGCTCAAGGCGCGTGGCTTCGTGATCTATGCGGGGCAGGGCGGCTTGTCGGCGGAACTGTTCCGCATTTCGACGATGGGCGACATTCATGCCGCCGATGTCGAGCGCTTGCTGGCGGCGTTCGATGAAGTGACGCGCTAAGCGCGAGTACGACGGGCTTGCGTTTTCGCGCCCGTCCACGAAAAAGGCCTTGCAACGAGTGATCGTCGCAAGGCCTTATGTTTTATCAGGCGCGCTCGTGACAGCGGGTCAGTTCGCGGCGCGCTCGCGCGTGCCGATCGTGCTGGCCGCTTTCGTTGGCTTGCCCTGCTTCGCGGTCTTGCGCCGCGCGCGCGCTTTCTTGAGCCAGATGAGCACGCCGGTCACGCTGAGCATCGCCACGACAACGCCGGTAAAGCTGATGGCGATGCGTCCCGGCAACCCGGCGATGCGCCCCGAGTGCAGCGGAAACTGCGCCTGAATGAAGATGTCGCCTGCGCTGCCCTGGCCCGGAATCTGCCGGCCGACTACCTGGCCCGTGCGCGCGTTCATGATGAGCCAGGCATTGCCGAGGCCCGCGTCGCCGTGATCTTTGCCCGCCGCGTAGTAGCCCACGCCATACACGCCGGATGAAGGCAGCCCGAAGAGTCCGCCCGGCGGCGCCGCGATGCCTTCGCGGCGGCCCATGTCGGCGGCTTCGGCCACGATGCGCTCGCGCGCGGCCGTTGCTTCGGCAGGCGTGAGCGCCGGGCCCGGCGCGACGATGCGGAACGGGTCCGGCGCGAGCGTCGAGAACATCGACACCACGGGGCGCACGACCTGCGCGCCGAGGTTCATCGAAATGGACGTGACGGCCACCACGATCAGGAGCCCCCAGAGCCACACGCCGCCCGAGCGGTGCAGGTCGAACGTGAGCGCATAGCCGCCGCGCTTCACGCGAAAGGCGAGCGACTTGCGCCAGCTTTTCAGGTTCGGGAACGCAAGCACGATCGCGATGAAGCCGTCGAGAAGCCACACGATCCCCACCACGCCCATCGTCCAAACGCCGAAGTCGATGCCCATCTTCGTCGGCATGAACAGCGTGTAGTGGAGCTGATAGAGAAAGGGAATCAGATTCTGGCGCGCAAGCGATGCCTTGCCCCACATGCGCCGGCCTTGTTCTTCGCCCGTTACCGGGTCGAGCGCGACCTGGTTGAAGTCGAGTGCGTAAGGCGTCTGGCTTTTCGGATCGACGCGCGGCGCCACCTGCGCGATCCAGGTGTGGCCGGGCTCGACGGCAAGCGGCATGAAGGTCACGACCGCGTGCGGCTCTTCAGCCTCAAGGCGCTTCGCGAGTTCGAGCGCGGGCAGCGGCGTGCCCGGCGTCGCGCTACGGAAGAACGATGGATTGAGCAGCGCGTCGAGTTCGTGGTCCCACGCGATCACCGCGCCGGTGAGCCCCGCGAGGAACAGGAAGGCTGCGGTGCCAAGACCGAACCAGCGGTGCAGGCGCACCAGCAACGGTCTCATGCAAAACCTCGGCTCGCCGGCCGGCGCGCGGGGGCGAGCTCGATGACGATTGGGTTCACGGCGGGGCTCACGGCGATCTTGAAAAATACTGCAAATAGGAATCGTTTGCATTCTACGGATCGACCGTCGAAGGCGCAAGCTTTGCGAAAGGCGGAGATTTGGGGTCTGAAGAAGTGCGGCGTGCGCAGGAAGGGCCGCGGCGCTTGCGAACCGTCGTCGCGGGCGCCGCTATGGCCGTGAGACGCAATGCCCGGCTGCGGCGGCCGGGCGTGCCATCACACGGGGTCTTTGTCAGGCGGCCCCTCGGGTTGCTGCGGTTCGTCGTTGTGATGGCCCGGTGCCGGCGGGCTGAGCGGGTCGCGTTCGGGGTCCCGCGTCGGATCGGCGAGTGGATCGGGAAGCGGGTTCGTGTGCGAACAGATCATCGCGAGGTCCTCTTGCGCTAAAGCGTATGGACGCGCGTTCTGACTGGATGGTGCGCGTCAGCTTATAGCCTAGGCGATCGATTGCATGCTTGGCGCTCGCAATTGAACAATCGCTGCACGCGGGTGTGCGTCGGTGCGCGGGATTCAAAGCCCGTTGAGGTCGGCCGGCGTATCGACGTCGCGCAGAATGCCGGGGTCGTCGACCTCGATGCGCGTGAGCGGGTGCGAACTCAGCAGCGAGCGCGCGCCCGCGTCGCCATCGAGCGCGACGAGCGCCTCGCGATGCGGGTAGCCGAAGCCCACCGGATGCCCGCGCTGCCCGCGATAGAACGGCGCGACGAGCGGTGCCCCGCCGTCCAGCGCACGCGCCACGGCTTCGATCGATTCGACGGCAATGCAGGGCATGTCGGCCAGCGCGACGATCCAGCTTTCCGCTTCATGATCGGTTTCCACGCCGGCAGCCAGGCTCGCGCCCATGCCGCGCGCGGCGTCGGGCGCGAATACCACGTCACATCCCGCGTCGTTGAGCACATGGGCGAGCGTTTCCGCACCGGGGCGCACGACGGCGATGACTTTGGGTACGACGCGCAGCAGACGTTGCGCGGACTCGCGCGCGACGCACGTGCCTTCCGGGAGGGGAGCGAGGAGCTTGTTGCGCAGACCGTTGGGATCGAAGCGCGAACCGGTGCCGGCGGCGAGCAACACGCCGGTGGCGAAAGAAGCATAGGCCATGGGTGTGAACGCCCGCGAAGAGGGGGAGCAGTGATTGTGCGGCGCAAGCGCGCGTGAGGCAAGCCCCGCGCGCGGCATGTGCCTTGCTATGTGCTGCATTTGCCGATCGCTCATGCACTATGCGGGTGCAGGCGCTGCAATACGGCCCGCACAGTGCCGCGCCGTTTCAATCACGCAAGCGAATTCATCTGCGGAACGACCTTGTCGAGCGTGATCGGCAAATCGCGCACGCGCACGCCCGTGGCGTGATACACCGCGTTCGCAATGGCCGCCGGCACGCCCGTAATGCCGATCTCGCCGATGCCGCGCACGCCGAGCGGATTGAAGTGCAGATCGGGCTCGCCGACGAACAGCACATCCAGCTCGCCGATATCCGCGTTCACGGGCACGTGATATTCCGCGAGATTGTTGTTCGCAATGCGGCCCATGCGCGTGTCGAAGAGGCCTTCTTCGTGCAAGGCCGTACCCACGCCCCACACCATGCCGCCCATCAACTGGCTGCGCGCGGTCTTTTCGTTGAGCACGCGTCCCACGTCGTACGCACCGACGATGTGCGCCACACGTATCGTTCCGGTATCGGCATCGACGTGCACTTCGGCGAACACCGCGCCGAATGAGTGAAACGCATACTGCTGCTTTTCCGCGCCTGGCCTCGTCGCGATTTGCGCCTCGACCGGCTGGCCGCCCGCGCGAGCAATGACGGCGGCGGCCGGATCGCGGCGCGAGCTGTCGCTGCGGCTCACGACCCAGCCGTCCTGCACGGTCACGTCGTCGGCGGCGAGGCCGTAGACGGGCGAGCCGCGATCGGCGCGCGCGAGTGCGATGAGCTTGTCGCGCGCCGCTGTGCACGCGGCTTGCACGGCGGGCGAGACGCTGGCCGCCGACTGCGAGCCGCCCGAAACCGGCGCTTGCGGCAAAGTGGAGTCGCCTAGGGCAAAGCGGATGCGATTGGGCGGGAAGCCGAGCGCGTCGGCAGCGACCTGAGTCATCACCGTGTACGTGCCGGTGCCGATGTCCTGCGTGCCCGATGCAACCATCGCGTTGCCGTCGGGCAGGATGCGCGCCACGGCGGCGGCTTCGCTGCGATTCGCGGGGTACGTCGCGCTCGCCATGCCAAGGCCGACGAGCGTGCTGCCGTTGCGCATCGCGCGCGGCGTGGCGATGCGCCGCGACCAGTTGAAGCGCTGCGCGCCCGCCTCATAACATTGGCGCAGCGCCTTTGACGACCACGGCTTGCCGTCCTGCGGCTCGCTTTCGGCGTAGTTCTTCAGACGCAACGCAACCGGGTCCATCTTCAGTTGCCACGCGAGTTCGTCCATGGCCGATTCGAGCGCGAACGAACCCGTGGTTTCACCAGGCGCGCGCATGAAGGTCGGCGTGCCGACATTCAGGGGTACGACACGATGGCTCGTGCTGCAATTGGGCACCGCGTACATCATGCGCGTGACGAGGCCGCACATCTCTTGCCAGTCTTCGAACGTGGACGTGTGCGCGAGCGTGTCGTGGCGCAGGCCCGTGAGCGTGCCGTCCGTGCGCGCGGCAAGCGAGAGATGCTGCTCGGTGTGCGGGCGCGAGCCGACTGACCCGAACATCTGCGGACGCGCGAGCGCGAGGCGCACGGGGCGTCCCGTTTGCTTCGCGGCCATCGCGCACAGGCTCACATGCGACCACGACGACCCCTTGCAGCCGAAGCCGCCGCCGAGGAACGGCGAGATCACGCGCACATTGTCGGGTGCGATGCCGAATATGGCCGCTACGGCGTTGCGCGCGCCGCTCACGCCCTGGGTGGCGTCGTAGAGCGTGAGGTCGGGGCCGTCCCAGCGGGCCATCGTCGCGTGCGGCTCCATGGGGTTGTGGAACTGCGTGGGCGTGGTGTAGACGGCGTCGAGGTGCACCGCGCCTTCGTGCATGCCCGCTTCGACGTTGCCTCGCGTCGATTCGACCGGGCGGCCCATCGGGCTTGGCGGCGCGTGCGCGTCGGCCTTCGCACGATTGAAGTCGAGCGTGGCCTGGGTCGGCGCGTAGGCGATGTCGATGTGGCGTGCGGCGTCCGTCGCGTGTTCGAGCGTGTCGGCCACGACGACCGCGACGGGTTCGTTGCTGTAGCGCACGACGTTGTCCTGCAGCAGCGTGAGGTGCCGTCCCGCTGGCGGCTTGAGCGGCGAGCGCCCGCCGTTGGGCAGACGCATCGCGCTCTGGTACGTCATGACGAGCAGCACGCCGGGCATGGACTGCGCGCGGCTCGCGTCGATCGATGTGATGGTGCCGCTCGCAATCGTGCTCGTGACGAGCACGGCATGGGCGAGCCGCGTTTCGGGAAAATCGCTCGCGTAGAGCGCGCCACCCGTGACCTTGAGCATGCCGTCGATGCGGTCCATCGGTTGTCCGGTCAGCGTGCTCATGCGAAATCTCCGGTGTCTTTACCCTGTGTGCCAGCGGCGGCGAGCATCGTCGAGCGGATGATTGCGCGCTGCGCGAGGCCGACCTTGAAGGCGTTGCCACTCAGTGGCCTGGCCTGAGCGAGTTCAGCCGCGGCGGCCTCGCGTAGCGTCGACTCGCTGAGCGTTTTTCCTGCGAGATGCTGCTCAGCCACGCTCGCTCGCCAGGGCCGATGCGCGACGCCACCTAGCGCGATGCGCGCTGTGTGTATGCGGTGGCCGTCGAGTTGCAGCGCGCTCGCCACCGAAACGAGCGCGAATGCATAGCTCGCGCGGTCGCGCACCTTGAGGTAGTGCGCGTGCTCGCTGAACAACGGCGGCGGCAAGTCGACCGAGGTGATCAGTTCACCTGATTGAAGCGTCGTGTCGAGATCGGGCCGGTCGCCGGGCAAGCGATGAAATGTTGCGAACGGGATTGCGCGCGCGCCGCGCGGGCCGCTCACCTGCACGGTGGCGTCGAGTGCAGCGAGCGCGACGCTCATATCGGACGGATTCACGGCCACGCACTGCGCGCTCGCGCCGAGGATGGCGTGCATGCGGTTGAAGCCGCCAACCGCCGCGCAGCCGCTGCCGGGCGCGCGCTTGTTGCATTGGGTGAAGGCGGTGTCGTAGAAGTACGGACACCGCGTGCGTTGCATGAGATTGCCGCCCACGGTCGCCATGTTGCGCAGTTGCGGCGAAGCGCCGGCTAGCAACGCCTGCGAGAGCAGCGGATAACGCGTGCGCACGAGCGTGTGATTGGCCGCGTCGCTGTTGCGTACGAGCGCGCCGATGCGCAGACCGCCGTTGGGCAGCGCTTCGACTTGGTCGAGCGCTTCGATGCGCGTGATGTCGATGAGCGTCACCGGATGCGCGACGCCGCCTTTCATGAGATCGAGCAGATTCGTGCCGCCGCCGATGAAAACCGCACCGGGACGCTGCGCGGCGGCGATTGCGCCGCTCACGTCGGCGGCGCGCTGGTACGAAATGGCATCCATTTGCGTGCCTCCGTACTCAGGCGCCGGCCGTGTGCGCGTCGCGCACGGCGGCCACGATGTTGACATAGGCGCCGCAGCGGCAGATGTTGCCGCTCATGCGCTCGCGTATTTCGGCGTCGCTCAGTTGCGCGGGGCGTGTGCGCACGTCGGGCGTAGCGGCGCTTGCGGCGCCTGCCGCGAATTCGGAGAGGCATGCCGTTGCCGAACACAACTGGCCCGGCGTGCAGAAGCCGCACTGGAAAGCATCGCGCTCGATAAACGCGCGCTGCACGGGACTCAACGTGGCCGCGCCTGCGAGCCCTTCGACCGTGGTGATGCGCTGGCCTTCGTGCATCACCGCGAGCGTGAGGCAACTGTTGATGCGCCGTCCTTCCACGAGCACCGTGCATGCGCCGCACTGGCCGCGGTCGCAGCCCTTCTTCGTGCCGGTGAGGCCCGCGTAATCGCGCAACGCATCGAGCAGCGTGACACGCGGTTCGATATGCAACGCATATTCGCGGCCATTGATATCGAGCCGCACCGGTTGTGCGGGCGCGGGCGGCGGTGCTTCAGTTGCGGCGGTGGCGGGCGGCGCATTCTGTGCATGCAGATGAGGCGTTGCGCTCAACGCGGCGGCTGCCGCCGCCGATTGCAGGAAGCGGCGGCGAGTCAAGTCGGCGGGCGCGCGCGAGGGGGACGATTGGGAGGCGTCGTCGCAATCGCACGGCGCATCGAGGGGACGTTCGTTGGACATGGCGATCTGCGGACTCCAGGATGAAGACGGAACATAATCCGGGACTTCAGGCGCTGGCCGCGCGCGCTTACGCAGAGCTTCGTCGCGCGGCGGGGCGCCTCTTTCGTGAAGCAATTCCGATGCCGCGGCGGCTCGGCCGGGCATCGCAGAACTGCAAATTGCACTTCTCGAACACGAAAGTAAAGCGCTTACATGTGAATTTTTCGCTGCATATTGCTTGATGGCGCAACGCTGTCGCATGGCTGACGCCAGCCCGGCGCGAAGCTGGCGCAGTGGACAGAAATGCGATGCGGCAGGAGGGAAAAGCGTATTGAAAGATCCGCGCGGCGAGTTGCATCGCGCAACGCTACGCGCGATCCTCTTGAAGGTAACGATGCACGAAGGCGATCGCCATGCTGCCTTCGCCAACGGCCGAGGCCACGCGCTTGACCGGGCTCAGCCGCACGTCGCCGCAGGCAAAGATGCCGGGTACGCTCGATTCGAGCAGGTAGGGATCGCGTCTGTGCGACCAGCGCCCGGCTTTCACGGCATCGTCGCCGGTCAGCACGTAACCGCGTTTGTCGCAGGCGATCTCCGGCGGCAGCCAGCCCGTTTCCGCGTCTGCGCCAATGAACACGAACAGGCCGCCGCACTCGCGGCGGTTCACGCTTTCGCTGGCCGTATTGCGCACGTCGATGGCGTCGAGATGCGTCTCCCCATACACACCGGTCACTTCGGAATTCAGTTCGACGCGCACATTCTCCTTTGCCTTCAGTTGTTCGACGAGATAGCGCGACATCTTGTTCTCGAGCGAATCGCCGCGCACGATGAGCGTCACGGCGCGCGCATGATTCGCGAAGTACAGCGCGGCCTGTCCCGACGAATTGCCGCCGCCTATCAGATACACATCGAGTCCGTGCGTGCCGCTGGCCTCGCTGCGCGCCGCGCCGTAGTAGATGCCTTTGCCGATGAAGCGGTCGAAGCCTTCGATCGCGAGACGCCGCCACGTCACACCCGTCGCGAGAATGAGCGTGTGCGCGCGCACCACGTCGCCGCCGTCGAGATGGACTTCGCGCGCGGCCGTATCGACGCGCGCGACGGCGCGCGTGACGAGGATCTCGGCGCCGAGCCGCCTTGCCTGCTGCAAGGCGCGGCTCGCGAGTTCGTCGCCGGAAATGCCGCCGGGAAAGCCCAGATAATTTTCGATGCGCGACGAGGTGCCGGCCTGGCCGCCCGGCGCTTCACGCTCCACCACGATGGTACGGAGTCCTTCTGATGCGCCGTAGACCGCGGCGGCGAGCCCGGCGGGCCCGCCGCCGATGATCAGCGTGTCGTATTGCGCGAGGCGCGGTTTGGTTTGCAGGCCGAGGCGCTCCGCGAGATCGCGCGGAGCGGGGCGGCTCAGCAGCGTGCCATCGGCGAGGCGCAAGGCGGGGCAGTCCTGCTCCCCGGGGCAGGGGCCGCTCCAGCGCGTTTTGAGTTCGGGCGCGTCGGGCGTGATCCACTCGCAGCTGATCTGGTTGCGCGCGAGGAACTGGCGCAGATTCGCGCAAGTCGCGTCCCAGCGCGCGCCAACGAGGGTGACGCGCGTTTTCGGCGGCTCCGCCGAAAGGCCCTGCAAGCCGCCTATGCGTTCGCGCGCGAGTGCGCCCATGCGCGTGGCGACTTCGGAGGAAGCGGCGGCGAGCGCGTAATAGTGTTGCGCGTCCACGCGCATGACGCGCGAGGGAATGGCCGCGCGATACGCGCCTGGAAACGGCGAGCTGAGCGCGAGCGGCACCTCGCCGAAGATCGTGCCGGGCAAGCGCCATCCGAGCGTGCGCTCGACGCCGTCGAACAGCTTCACGACTTCCATCTTGCCGGCGAGCACTGCGTACAGCGCACGCTCGCCGCCTTCGTGCACGGCGTATTCACCGGGAGACAGATGCAAATCGGCGGAGGTTTGGGCGAGGCGCTCGAGTTCGGCTTCGGGGAGCGTGGAGAAAAGCGGGACCGCGCGGATTTCGTCTGGGGTGAGCATGGCTTCGCAAGGTAGCGGGCAAGCAGGAAACGACGATGGGACAGCGGCGCGGGAACGTGCTTTCGTGTTGCGGCGTGGCCGCTTTTTATACGTCTCATGCAGTATAGGCGGCGCGCGTGCCGACGTTGGCCGAATCGTTGGCCGATTCAATCGACTGACGAATAGCGCGCAAGTGTCAATCTAGAGGATCGCTAACCATGTCGCCTGGGGCTAGCGCAGAGTCAGCGCCGCCACGGCCTCGCGCAGCCAAACGAGCGCCGGGTCTGCGTGATTGCGCGGATGCCATGCGGCATGCATCGAAAAGCCGCGTGCCTCGAACGGCAGGTCGAACAGGTCCACGCTGTCCCGGTAGCGCGCGATGAGCCGATAAGGCAGCGTCGCCACGTAGTCCGTGCGCGCCAGCACCTCGGGCACGAGCGTGAAGTGCTGCACCGAGTGCGCAACGCGGCGGCGTCGGCCAAGCGCTTCGAGATGCTCGTCCATGAAGCCGAAAAAGCTCGCGCCGCTGGTCGAAACGAGCACGTGCTCCAGTGCGCAATAGCTGTCCAGGTCGAATGCCGCGGCGCCACGCGGATGCCCCTTGCGTTGCGCGACGACGAAGCGTTCGTCGTAGAGCTTTCGTGCCTTGAGCGTTGGCGGCACCTGCTGCGTGGAGCCGAGCAGCAAGTCGATTTCTCCGCGTTCGAAGCGTTCCGCGAGCGAACCGGATTCAATGGCGATGAACGCGAGCTGCAGCCCTGGGCCGGCGAGGCGCGGCCACTCGATCATCAGCGGCAGGCCGAGCACGGCCACGCACTGGTCGCTCGCGGCGACCACGAAGCGCCGCGTGCCCGTGAGCGGATCGAAGGCCGGCTCGCGGCGCACCACCGTTTCGAGCGTCTTGAGCGCCGCATGCAGCGGCTCCATCAATTCGAGTGCGCGCGCCGTGGGCGTCATGCCGCGGCCGTTGGCAGCGGGAATGAGCAACGGGTCGTCGAAAAGCTGGCGCAGCCGCGCGAGCTGCGCCGAAACGGCCGGCTGCGTGAGATTCAGCCGCGCGGCGGCGCGCGTCACGTTCGACTCGGCGAGCAGGGCGTCGAGCGACACGAGCAGGTTCAGGTCGATGCCGGAGAGATCAATCACGATGATAGGTGGAATGTCGGCGATTGATTTCAAGAATACGTCCGGCTCGCCTAGAGTTCAATCCGTCAGATGAACCGTGAAACCCCTTCCCCGAGGAGAAGTCATGAAAGCCTGGATGCTCGATCAACCCGGCCAGCCGCTCGCGCTGCGCGAAACGCCCCAACCCGAGCCGCGCCGCGGCGCGTTGCTGGTGGGCGTGGAGGCCGTGCCGCTCCTGAGCTACACGCGCCAGTACGTGCAGGGCAAGCTGCCCTATGGTTACCCGCAGGGGCCGTTTTCGCCGGGGACCAACGGCATCGGCCGGGTGCTTGCGGTGGGCAAAGGCGTGTACGCCTATCGCGTAGGCCAGCGGGTGGCGCTGAGCCCCTATTGGATCGCCGACGAGGCGGTGCGCGAACCGGCCCAAGCGTTGCTCGGGCTTACCGCGATCAGCCCTGACAGTGGACCGATGCTCGTCGATTTCCCGCACGGCACGCTGCGCGAAGTGGTCGAGTTTCCGGCCTCGACGGTGTTCCCGCTGGACGGCCTCGATCACGTGCCCTCGGCGCAGCTCGCGGCGCTCGGCAAGCTCGTGGTGCCGTTCGGCGGCCTGCGGCGCGGCCGGCTCGCGGCAGGCGAAACCGTGGTGGTAAACGGCGCGGCCGGCGCGTTCGGCTCGGTAGCCGTGCTCGATGCGCTCGCCCTCGGCGCGGGCCGTGTGGTGGCGCTAGGGCGGCGCGCGGCCGCGCTGGCGCCGCTCGCGCAGCTTGGCGGCGGCCGCGTCGTGCCCGTGGCGCTCAGCGGCGAGATGGCGCGCGACGTGGAGGCCATCCGCGCCGCCGCGAACGGCGGCGCGGATCTCGCCTTCGACATGGTGGGCCACGCCACCGACCCGGGCGCGACGCTCGCCGCGCTGCGCAGCCTGCGCCGCAACGGCCGCATGGTGCTGATGGGCAGCATGGAGGTGGATTTGCCGATCAAGTATGGCGAGATGCTCATCAACTGCTGGGAGCTGATGGGCCACTTCATGTACAGCGGCGCTGACTATCGCGCGCTGATTGCGCTCGTGCAGTCGGGCCAGTTGCCGCTCGATGCGATCGAAGTGGAGCGCCATGCGTTCGATGCGCTGGAGAGCGCGATCGACGCGGCGGAAAAGGCGCAAGGTCTGACGTGCGTTGCGGTGTGCGCGTCGTAAAGCGCGGCGATCGCCTAGAAACCAATCGGCCCGCAAGCGCGATTGACGCTTGCGGGCCGATTTCGTTGCGAGTGCAACGAGTTTTAGTCGATGCCGTGGAACACGGCGTCGTCCGGGCCGAGGTAGGCGGGCGGACGCCACACCGCGTCGCGCATCGAATGCTGCACGAGATTCTCCACGCCCAGCAGCACCGCGAAGATCGCCATGCGCACCGGGATGCCGTTGTCGGTCTGGCGAAAGATCGCGAGGCGCGGATCGTGGTTCAGATCGGTCGAGAGATCGTTCGCGCCGGGGCGGCTGTCGCGTGGCAGCGGGTGCATCACGAGAGTTTCAGCGCTGCAGCACTCGTCCATCAGCGCCTGGTTGATCTGGAATTCGGGCGTGTAGCCTTCGAACGACTCGTCGGCGAAGCGCTCCTTCTGGATGCGCGTGGCGTACACCACGTCCGCGCCGCGCAGACCCGCGCGCAGGTCGTGCGTCTGCTCGACCACGTGGCCGTTGGTGGAGATCTTGTCGACGATGTATGCCGGCATTTCGAGCTGCGGCGGCGAGATGAGCGTGAACTTGATGCCGCGATACAGCGCGAGCAGCTTCACGAGCGAGTGCACCGTGCGGCCGTACTTGAGGTCGCCCACTAGCGCGATGTGCGCGCCGTCGACGATCTTGCCAAGGCGCGAGAACTCGCGCTGGATCGTGTAGAGATCGAGCAGCGCCTGGCTCGGATGCTCGCCGGGACCGTCGCCGCCATTGATCACGGGAATGTTCACGGCGCGCGCAAATTCCGCCACCGAGCCTTGATCAGGATGCCGAATCACCATCGCATCCACGTAGCCGGCCATCACGCGGCTCGTGTCGTAGATCGATTCGCCCTTGGCCATCGAGGAAAACGTGAAGCCGGTCGTGTCGCACACCGAACCGCCCAGGCGGCAGAACGCCGAGCCGAAGCTCACTCGCGTACGCGTGCTGGCTTCGAAGAACAGGTTGCCGAGCACCGCGCCTTCGAGCACGCGCGAGATTTTCCGGCGGCGCGCAATGGGCTGCATGATGTCGGCCACGCGGAACAACGCTTCGACGGAGTCGCGCGAGAACTGGTCCACGGAAAGCAGTTGCGGCTTGCCTTCGAACTGCATCTGGCTGGCGAGCGAACGCGAATCTACGCTTTGCGTATAGTCTTCGCGCGGCTCGCCGTTGCCGACGATTTCCGAAACGAAGCGCTCGACGATCTCCGGCATGGCGCGCGATTCCTGCGACTCCTCGGGCAGCAGCCATGTGTCGAGCGCACGACGCGACACGCCGATGCGGCTCGCAAATGCGTCGCGGGTCATATTCAGACGCCGCATGGCGTCACGGAGGAAGGCTTGTTGCGGAACGCTCATGCTGGCACCCGTGATTTCTGGTTAATGTACGCGGTGCGTATATTAGTTCGGCGGCGCGAGAAGTCAAGTTCTTTTGTCGGAAGTGTGCTCGAGGGGCGCTTGCGCACGGCTGCGACAACACAACGCAGCTAGCGGGAAGCGCGCGCACTGCCGGGGATTTCGCCCATTCAGGAAGGCTCTATCGCGCGCAGGACCGTGCGACAACGCGTCATGGATGCGGCGCGGCACCGCCGTTGCGCCTGCCGCGCGGGCGAATAAATTGAGATCGCCCTTTTTGCGACGCCACGATAATCGGCGGTTTGAATTTTTACAGGCCGGCGCCCGCCGGTCAGTGCAGCCGACGATGTCCGCTTTCCCTTCTCCCTTGCGCTCCCGCCGTGCGAGCGTGCGCCCCGCACGGTGCTCACGGAGCCGGCCATGAAACTGCCGTGGTCCAGTTCCGCCGGCGACCTGACCAGGGGCGACGTCCGCATCGTCACGCACGCGGCGGCGCGCCGCGCTGCGATCGCATCGGCATGCGTGGCGGCCGTGCTGGCGCTCGCCGGTGGCGTGGCGATCGGCCATTTTTCGCGCGCGCCCGCCGTTTCCGGTCCGGCCGGCGCGAATCAGCATCACTACGTGGTCGGAGAAATCGGGCGCATGGACGCCTCCATCGCGTTGCTCGATCCGCGCATCGAGCGGCTCACGGCGGAACTCGCGCAATTGCGCCAGTTCGACCAGCGGCTGCGCGCACAACCGGCCCGCGGCGCTGTGGCGGTGCCCGCGCCCGCGCGCTCGGGCGATGAAGGCAACGACAGCGACGGCGAGGGCGGGCCCGCGCTCGCGCCGCGACGCTGCGTGGAAGCGTCCGCCGCGCGCGCGAACGCCAAGGCCGTCAACGGCGCCATCGACTGCATGGCCGCGACGCTTTCCGCGCTCGAGCAGGCCACCGCCGAGCACGAGGCGGCGTGGGACGCGTTCCCAGGGCGCCGCCCGCTCGAAGGCGGCCGCAACGGTTCGCCGTTCGGCAATCGCATCGATCCGTTCACGCAGCGCCTGAGCTTTCATCCGGGCATGGACCTCGTTGCGCCGACCGGCACGCCCATCCTCGCCGCGGCGGGCGGCCGCGTGATCTTCGCGGGGCCGAAAGCAGGCTATGGCAATGCGGTCGAGATCGACCATGGCAACGGCTTCGTCACGCGTTACGGCCATGCGTCGAAGATCGATGTGCACGCAGGCCAGATCGTGCTGCCGCAGGAACATATCGCCGACGTGGGCTCGACCGGCCGCTCGACCGGCCCGCATCTGCACTTCGAAGTGCTCGTGCACGGGCAGCCCGTCAATCCCGCCGACTATCTCGCACTCTTCGCGACACCCGCCAATGGCTGATCCGCGACGCACCCAGCGCACGCATACGAATGCCGATCGCGCTTACGAACTGCAGCCGGTGCGCTCGCTTGCGTGGCGCGTGGGTGGCGCGACGCTATGGGCCGTGCTCGCCGCGACGGCCGGCGCCGGTATTACGGCGTGGCTGCTCAAGCCGCACAGCGCGCCGAGCTGTCCCGTGGTTGCGCCCGACGCCCTGAGCCGCGAGCTCAGCGACACGCAATTGCGGCTCGAACAGGAGCGCGCGGCGCGCGCCACGCTGCAAACCGTGGCGCAAGGCGCGCAGGCCACCATCGCGAAGCTGCAGGCCGAACTCGTGTTCCTGCGAAACCATGGCGCCGGTTCGCGCTGAGCCTCGAAGCGCGCCGCATCTCTTCATCGACATTCACACCACACGGTAGCTTTCCATGTTCAGCAGCAAGAAAAAGCCGCAATCCGGCATCGAGCAAACCAAGCTGGCGACGCTGATCGCGCAGGACATCACAATCACGGGCGACCTCGAATACGCGGACGGGCTGCGTCTCGACGGCCGCGTGCACGGCAACGTCTCCAGCAAGCAAGGCGCGAAAACGCTGCTCGTGCTGAGCGAGCGCGGCGCGATCGAGGGCAACGTGCACGGCTACGACATCGTGGTGAACGGGCGTATTCAGGGCGACGTGATCGCCGATCACTTCGTCGAATTGCAGGCGAACGCGCACGTGGTCGGCAACATCTACTACCAGCAACTGCAGATGGACTGCGGGGCCTCGGTGGACGGCAAGCTCACCAGGCGCGACCCAGGCGTTGCGCCGAGCCTGCTGCTCGATGCGCCCGAACTCGAGGTGCTGCCGCGTGAGTGAGCGCTGCATGCAGCCTGCTGGCGCGCGCCCGCAAATGCGTGATCTCGGTTACACTGCGCGACATGCCACGTCACCCCTTCCGTCACGATCTGCAGAATGTCACCGCCGCCACGCGCGCGGTGTCGTCGCTCGCGCAGGCCGCTTCGGTGTGGGTGAAAGCCAAAGCCAAAAAACAGCCGCTCATCTGACCGGAGTCTGCTGTTCCGTCAGATGTGCGATGGAACAGCCAGTCGAAGGCGCCCCGCCTTCCGCCTCACTCCCGGCTTGCTTCCCTCCTGCGCACCGCTGAACGGACCTTCCATACGGTCGAGTTCAAGGGAAAGTCATGTCTGAGTTTTCGGGTATCTGGATTCCGCTCATCACGCCGTTCAACGCCGGCGCAGTCGATCATGCCGCGCTCGATTCGCTCGTGCGCCACTACGTCGAGGCCGGCGTGGCCGGCTTCGTTGCGCTCGGCACGACCGGCGAGCCCGCCGCGCTGAGCGACGAAGAAGCCGACGACGTGCTCGCCACCGTGCTGGCGTCTGCGGGAGGCCTGCCGGTCGTGGCGGGCGTGAGCGGCAATCACACGGCGGCGGTGTGCGAGCGCATTGCGGCGCTCAACGAGCGGCCCATTGCGGGCGTGCTGGCGGCTGCGCCTTACTACATCCGTCCTTCGCAGGCGGGGGTGATCGGCCACTTCGCGGCACTCGCCGATGCGAGCCGCAGGCCTCTGCTCATTTACGACATTCCTGCGCGCACGGGCGTGCACATCGAACTGCCGAGCCTGCTCGAACTCGCCGCGCACGAGCGCATCGTCGCGGTGAAGGACTGCGGCGGCTCGCTCGACAAGACGCTCGCACTGATCCTCGACGGCCGTTTGCAGGTGCTCTGCGGCGAGGACATAGAGATGTTCGGTGCGATGTGCGCGGGCGCGAGCGGGGCGATTGCGGCGTCGGCGCATTGGCGGCCGGAGCGTTTCGTGGGGATGGCGCGCGCGTTGCAGGAAGGGCGTCTCGCCGATGCGCGCGCGATCTGGCACACGCTCGTGCCGCTCGTGCGCGCGGCGTTCGCGGAGCCGAATCCGGGCCCGGTGAAGGCGGGGCTGGCCGCGTGCGGGCTGATCAGCAATGAACTGCGCGCGCCGATGACGCGTGTAAGCGGTGAACTCGAGGAGGCGCTGGCGCGGCTCGTGGTTTGACGTTGCCCGTGCAGGGCAGGGCGTGGCGCGGCGAGGCGCCGGGGGATGACGTGCGGCGTGTGCCGCCGCGAGCGCGCCGCACGAAAGCGGCGCTTCTAGCGCGCCACGCGGGCGTTCACGGCGCTGGATGCGCGACGGCGGCGCGTGCGCGGGCGTTCAACTGCGGCGGGTTCGCCGTTCAGCAGAATGCGGCGGCCTGGCACGTGTTGCGCAACGAGGCGGGCGATGTCGAGCGCCGTGCTTTCGGCGGGCACGACCTGGCGGCGGGCGCTGTCGTCGAGCGGCGTCGTCCATTCGACGAGCCGGTAGGCGCGGCCCCACGGATGCTGGAGCGGCGTGGAGACCCGGCACGACGCGACCGTCGAGGCCGCGCCATCTCGCAGCAGGGACTGCAGGTGCACTAGCACATCGTCTTCAACCATGACCTCGCTCCTTCCCAGGCTTGCCGCATAAAAAAACGCCGCCGATGTTCCGGCGGCTCAACAGGGGTTGAGCCTATGGTTGCAGCAAAGAATTAAACCAACCTTAAGAGGGCGGCATGGGCGATGTTTGCCCGAGTGAGCCAATAGATGTGACGGAGCGGGCCCAGTGTGGGCGTGCGTCGCTTCAGAAAGACGGGGCGGGTGGAGCAGCCGGCCCGGTTCGGCCGGCGCAAAGACAAGCTGACAGGCCGCGATTAGTGCGGCTTCGAGCCATTTTGCCGCAGCGTCGCCCGCGTCTTGCGCGCGGCGAACAGCGGCACATAGTCCTGGATGCGCGCTTGCGCTCGATATTCGTTGAGCGTGTCGGCGTAGATGCGCGCGACCGTTTCCTCCGGCGTGTTGGTTTCTTCGGCGATGGTATGGACGATCTCGGCAGCATCGGCGGTCTTCGGCATGACTTGGCTCCGGTCAGCGAGGAGGGGTTGGCGGGCAGGGTTTGAATTCAAGGATATCCCGGCGCGGGATACCAATTGAATCCGCCTATCGAGCAAAATCGCCGCGGCTCAGTAGAAAGCGTGACCTTGTCTGAAGTTTGACGCCCGTTCGTGCGAGCCCCGTGTTTTCAGGGCTTCCAGCGAAAAGCGGCCACGGCGAGGCAGAATGC
>NZ_JAYMSC010000026.1:0-128770 GCF_038900775.1 Paraburkholderia sp. JHI869 | reverse complement strand
GCCACGGCCCGCCCGCCCCGCCAGGCGCAACCCGCCAACCCGCCGGCGCGCAGCAGCGCCGCGCTGCCGCTCCTTGCCCTCGCCGTTGGCGCATTCGGCATCGGCACGACCGAATTCTCGCCGATGGGCCTCTTGCCCGTGATCGCCGAAGGCGTGCACGTGTCGATCCCCAGCGCCGGCATGCTGATCAGCGCGTATGCGATCGGCGTGATGGTGGGCGCGCCTCTCATGACGCTCGCCCTCGCGCGCTGGCCGCGGCGCACCGCGCTCATGGCGCTGATGGGCATCTTTACGCTCGGCAACCTGCTTTCCGCCATCGCCCCCGACTACACCACGCTGCTGCTCGCACGGCTCGTCACGAGCCTGAATCACGGCGCGTTCTTCGGCATCGGCTCGGTGGTGGCCGCGAGCTTCGTGCCGCGCGAACGTCAGGCAAGCGCCGTCGCGACGATGTTCATGGGCCTCACCATCGCGAACATCGGCGGCGTGCCCGCGGCCACGTGGCTCGGTGAAACCATAGGCTGGCGCATGTCGTTCGCCGCGACCGCCGGGCTCGGCGCGCTCGCCATTTCAGGCTTGTGGGCCGCCTTGCCCAGGGGCGAGGCGGGCGAAATGCCCAACCTGCGCGCCGAACTCGGCGTGCTCACGCGCCCGGTGGTGCTCGGCGCGCTCGCGACCACGGTGCTCGGCGCGGGCGCAATGTTCACGCTCTACACCTATGTCACGCCCACGCTCACGCATCTCACGGGCGCGACGCCCGGCTTCGTGACAGCCATGCTCATGCTGATCGGTGTGGGCTTTTCCATCGGCAACGCGGCGGGCGGGCGTCTCGCGGACCGCTCGCTCGACGGCACGCTGCTTGGTTTCCTCGCGCTGTTGATCGTTGTGATGCTCGCGTTTCCGGCGCTGGCCACAACGCATGTGGGCGCGGCGGCTGCTCTGCTCGTTTGGGGCATCGCGACGTTCGCTGTCGTGCCGCCGCTGCAAATGCGCGTGATGCGCGCCGCTCACGATGCGCCGGGGCTCGCCTCGTCGGTCAATGTCGGCGCATTCAACCTCGGCAACGCGCTGGGCGCCGCCGCGGGCAGCGCCGCACTCTCGGCCAGTTTCGGCTACGGCGCGGTGCCGATTGTCGGTGCGTTCATCGCGCTTGGCGGCGTGGCGCTCGTCATTGCGCAAATCGCCCTGAAACGTCGCTCGCGTTAAATCTCGTTTATCGCTTAGGTAACCCAATCATTTTTTGTGGAGAACATCATGAGCAAGATTCCCGCTTTCGGGCTCGGCACGTTCCGCCTGCAAGGCCAGGTTGTCATCGACTCCGTGCGTAACGGTCTTGAAGTCGGTTACCGCGCCATCGACACCGCCCAGATCTACGGCAACGAAGCCGAAGTGGGCGAAGCGATCGCCGCGTCCGGCATCGCGCGCAACGATCTCTTTCTCACGACCAAGATCTGGGTCGATAACTACTCGCGTAAAAAGCTGGTTCCGAGCTTGAAGGAAAGCCTGAAGAAACTGCGTACCGACACAGTCGATCTCACGCTCATTCACTGGCCCGCGCCCAACAACGGCGTGGCGCTCGAAGAATTCATGAGCGCGCTGGCCGAAGCGAAATCGCAAGGACTGACCAGACAGATCGGCATCTCCAACTTCAATATCGAACTGACGAAGCAGGCAATCGCCGTAGTCGGCAAAGACAACATCGCGACCAACCAGATCGAACTGAGCCCGTATTTGCAGAGCCACAAGCTCGTTGGCTTCCTGAAGCAAGAAGGCATTCACGTAACGTCGTACATGACGCTCGCCTACGGCAAGGTGCTCGGCGATCCGGTCATCCGCGCGATTGCTGAGCGTCGCCATGCCACGCCCGCGCAGGTCGCGCTTGCCTGGGCGTTGCGTCTGGGCTACTCCGTCATCCCCTCTTCGACGAAGCGCGAAAACCTCGCCAGCAACCTGCTCGCGCAAACACTGGAACTCTCGGACGACGACATGGCGCAGATCACCGCGCTCGAACGCAACGGCCGTGAAGTGAGCCCCGAAGGCCTTGCTGCACAGTGGGACTAAAACGGGATTGAAGCGTCAGCGGCATTTTTTGAATATCGAAGGAACACCCATGCGTATCATCATTCCCTCGCGGATCGGCTTTGGCACCGCTCCGCTCGGCAACATGTATCGCCAGATTCCCGAAACGGAGGCCATCGCCACCGTTGAGTCTGCCTGGCAAAGCGGTATTCGCTATTTCGACGCGGCCCCGCTTTATGGCGCAGGTCTCGCGGAGCTGCGTCTGGGCGAAGCACTAGCGCGCCACCCGCGCAACGAGTACGTGCTCGGCACCAAGGTAGGCCGCCTCATTCTGGACGAAGTGGAGTCCACCACGGCGCGCGATCTCGGCGAAAAAGGCGGCCTGTTCGAGCACGGTCTGCCGAACCGCATCGTCTACGACTACACCGAAGCGGGCACCATGCGCTCGATCGAAGACAGTCTCAAGCGTTTGCGCACCGACCATCTCGACTATGTCTGGATTCACGACCCGGCCGTCGATTTCCACGGCGACGCGTGGCGCGACGTATTCGACGTTGCGATGAATGGCGCGGCAAAGGCGCTCACGCGTCTACGCGAGGAAGGCGTGATCAAGGCGTGGGGACTCGGCGTGAACCGTGTCGAGCCGTGCGAACTGGCGATCGAGCGCGCCGACCCCGACGGCTTCCTGCTCGCCGGCCGCTACACCCTGCTCGACCATGCCAGCGCGCTCGAAAAGCTCATGCCCGCCGCTCAGGCGCGCGGTCTCGGCATTATCGTTGGTGGTCCTTATAATTCCGGCCTGCTTGCAGGCGGCACGCATTACGAGTACCAGAAGGCGCCGCAAGCCATGATCGATCGCGTCGAGCAGATCAAGGCGATCTGCTCGCGTTACGGCGTAGATATCCGTGCGGCCGCACTGGCGTTTTCGCTTGCCCATCCGGCAGTGGCAGGCGTGATTCCCGGCGCGAGCCGTCCCGAGCGCATTGCGGAAAATCTGGCGCTCGCCAGCAGCGCGATTCCTGCCGAGCTGTGGGACGAACTCAAGTCGGCTGGCGTGATCAGCGCGAACGCGCCGACACCGCAGAACTGAGGAGGCGCAGATTATGGCTAACGTCAGCGTATCCATCGAAATCGGGGCACCCGTCGAGCAGGTCTGGGCGATGCTCGGCGATTTCAACGGCCTCCCCGCGTGGCTCGAATTCGTGCGCTCATCGCGCCTTTCAGACGGTGGCCGCATTCGCCACCTCGAAGCGATGGGCGGCGCGATCATCGTCGAGGAACTGCTCGAGCACAGCGAGCACGACATGTTCTATCGCTACACGATCGTCGAAGGTCCCGATCCCGTATCGGACTACGTGGCAACGCTGTCCGCGCAGCAGATCGATGCGGGAAAAACGGCCGTCACGTGGGCGAGCCGTTTCGAACCGCGCGAAGCACAGCAGGCCACTTCGCTCGTCGAGCATTACGAGGTGCTGTACCGCGCGGGACTCGACCGCCTCAAGACGCTCACTGAGGCGCGCGCTCGCGCTTGACCGAAGCCGCGCCGTGTTACATCGACGATTCGAGCATGGCGCGGTAATCGTCTTCGGAAGCTTCGCGCGGATTGGTCTTGTGGCTGTGATCCTTGAGCGCACCCTTGATGATCTCGGGGAACATCTCAGCGCTCACACCAAGCTGCGCGAGGCCCGTCGGCAAGCCGAGGCGCTCGGTCATCGTGCGCACGGCAGGCGCCACTTCGGCGCCGCTGCCCAGCCCCATCGCCGTGGCCAGCCGGTTGAGCTTGCCTTCGTCGCGCACCGAAGGCGCTTGCTCGTTGAACCGCAGCACAGCCGGCAGAAAGATAGCGTTCAGCGTGCCATGATGCAAACGCGGATTGATGCCGCCGAGCGAATGGCTCAGGCTGTGTACGCAACCCAAACCCTTCTGGAACGCCAGCGCGCCCTGCATCGACGCGCTCATCATGTTCAGCCGCGCCACGCGGTCGCCGCCGTCGCGCGTTGCACGCTCGATATGACGCCACGCGCGCCACAAGCCGTCGAGCGCAATGCCATCAGCGGGCGGATTGAAGGCGGGCGCGAGGAAGGTCTCCATGCAATGCGCGATGGCGTCCATGCCCGTCGCCGCCGTCAATGCAGACGGCAGGCCCAACGTGAGTTCGGGATCGCAAATCGCCACACGCGGCACGACGTAAGGCGAAATCACGCCGACCTTGCGGCCATCATCGAGAATCAGAATCGCGCCGCGCCCCACTTCGCTGCCGGTGCCCGCCGTCGTCGGCACCGCGATGACCGGGGCCGTCCTGGCCGTGATGTTTGCCGCGCCGCCTTCGATCACGGCGAAGCGCTGCAGCGGACCTTCGTGCGTCGCGCAAACGGCCACGCCTTTTGCAAGATCGATTGCCGAACCGCCGCCAACGGCGACGATGCCGTCGCACTCGCCAGCGCGATACGCCGCCACGGCCTCGCGCACTGCCGATTCGTTCGGGTTGGGCGGCGTGCCGTCGTAGATCGTTGCGGGCGCAACGCCTGCCAGTGCGCTCAGTACGCTATCGATGATCCCCGCCGCGCGCACGCCTTTGTCAGTGACGATCAAAGGCCGGCTTATGCCCACTCGTTCGCATTCGTTCTTGAGCAGACGAATGGCGCCGAAATCGAACTGAATCTGCGTGACGTAGTTGATGAGAGACATAGGATTGAGCGTCAGTTATAGTGAATTCAACCGCTGCGGCAGCAATCGCTGCTGACTGCAATTCAACTACCGCATTTCAGTCTTACAGTGCTATTGTTTTGGGCCAGTATAGGGAGACGCCCAGTACGCGGTAATTGAGAAGATTTGATACAGCTATAACTTTTCCTCAACCCCATGACCCCGTCGCTCAATTCGATCATGTCACTGTCCAATAGAAGCGGATACGACCGTCGATTAGATCTGGATACAGTGGATGCAACTGTCCGGCAACGCCTTACTGGGCGTGGCGTATCCGAAACTAACTGAAGATGGCTTAGACGCACGGTGTTTATAAGGAACACAAAACGCCGCAAATGTCAATAGAGGCCGTGCAGATTGCGCAGAGCCTCCACTACGTCGCGGCGCATGGGGCTTAGGCGTGTGGAGGATGGATTGACGGCGCTGGCACTGACCGTTGTGCGGCGTATCGGCCGCTCGCATGAGGCCTACGGCGCACCACCCTCGCCCCCTTGCTTCCAGATCAAGTATCTGCGCGTACTCGCCCTGTCAATTTCGTCGGCCTAACTTCCGACTAGCGCTTGAAGTTGTCCATCCCGAACGCCCGATCGAACTGCCGGGCTCGCTGCACTTCGTCGCTGTGAAGATAGGTCGACGTCGTCGAGATCGAAGCATGGCGAAGGTTGTCACGGACCATGATGAGCTCGGCACCCCGTGCTAGCGCGTGTGACGCGTGTGTGTGGCGCATCCAGTGCGGGCTCGCGCGGCGCAGCTTCGCACCCGTCGCTGGTTGTTCGTCCTGAATAGCGTTGGCTACCAGTACGAAGAACCTGCGTAGAACGCGCCAAAGTCGAGTGCTTTCAATGCCCGCACCATCCTCCTCAAGACTCGCAACAAGCGGTGTCGCTGGATCCCAGCGGGCGGGCGTGACCGGGAGTCGACGCTGTACAAGATACTGGTCGAGCGAGTTCCGTGCGAGCGAAGGTAACGCCACCTTACCCAGCTTGCCGCCCTTGCCGAGCACATGCAGCCATTGATTGCCGTGCTCGTCGCGGTGGATATCGCCAAGGGTTGCGCCGACTAGCTCACTCGCACGGAGCCCTGTCGAGTAGCCGAAATCCAGCAGGAACCGCAACCGTTGTGCTGCCAGCACACTCCAGCCATATGACCATTCGAGTCCGTCGCCGACCGTGCGGATCAGTAGCCACTCCCCTTCGGAGAAACCACGGGACACATCCATGCCGGCGCGCTGTCTGTGGTTCTTGACCTTGACGCCGGCGAACGGGTTTGCCAGCACGTATCGCTGCTCAATAAGCCAGCGAAACAGCGCGGACAGAACGTTCAGGGCGTATGCCGTCGATCGGGCTGACAGCGGGCCAGTGAACGGCCGCCATTCGACACTATGCCGAGGCCGCGACGGTCCGATCCAGCGCTCGTGTGGTGTCGGTCGGCGCAGGAAGCCCCGGTAGGCAATTGCATCGTCTGTGTTGAGCGACGACAGTGCGCGGCCGCGTTCGACTATCGCCCAGAGAATCAAGCGTTCAGCCTCCTTGCGGTACGCGCGCTGCGTAGCGGCTGATTCGTGCAGCGCCAGCCAGGACTGGATTGCCTCGTAGTCGTTCGACGCGTTCAGCAGGCAGGCGGCCTCTGGCGCCCGGAACTGCCCTTGCGAACCATCAACGTCGTGCGGTACGCGTAACTGCTCCCACGGAACGATGTTGCCGGACGGCGCCGCGGCGATCAGCGCTCTCGCCCGCTCGGTCAGAGCCGGATGGGCCGCGAAAAGCGCCTCAATACGGCGCGCGCCCGCGACGCCGAGTCCGGCAATTGCCGTCCACCAGCGACGTCGCCGCGGAATCCGCACAGTCAGGTCGGCCAGCGTCCGGATTCCGTGTGCTTGGAGCGCCGCGACGATGCGCTGCGGTAACCACAACTCGAGCGTGTCGGTAATCGACGGCGTCGGCATCGGCAGGTTCCGCAGCGCAGCGATTGCGTTGGCTACCTCTTCGGCCGATGCTTTCGACGGGCGCTCAGCGAAGACGGCCGCCAGATCCTCGCGGTGACGCTGCACGGCGTACGCGACGAGCTGCCTGCGAATGCGGCCCAGGATGGCGCGCGACGACGCACCAACCTCCCGCCGGTCCCCTAGATAGCGGGCAACGGCGGCGCGCGCGTCCAAGCCCGCGTACCAGCTACGTAGCGCGGCCAGCTCCGCTTCGTCCGGGAAGTCCGAGCTGGTGTCTTCGGGAAGGGTCTCACGCGTTTTCATCTTCGCCAGTTTAGACGTTTCTCAGCAATGGACTGATAAGACGATTTATCTGCCCGCCCGCGCCATGATGCTTACACATTTCTTTCGATTGCTGCGCTCAGGCGTCCGATGCGCCCGTGTAATCTTCCAAACTCGTCTACAGTTGCACACACCATCAATGGAGCAGCAATGTTCACCTGGTACGCTTTAGAACAGGGTCTCGCACCGGGTATCGGCAAGTTCGAGAAGGCTGAAATACCCGATGTTTCCCAGCTAGCCGGGCAAGCTGAACAATGGATTGCGAGCTTTTTCCTGAACTCGACTCTCCGCGGCAAGTTTTCGCAACCGTTGCACACATACGTCTTCAACTTCCTGCGCAGGAGTCGCCAGGCATTCGTGGAGCACACTCACGCACGCCGCTTGACGCTTGAGTTCCTCGAGGGTCATCGCCAATCTGCGTCGAAATACGTTGATGCGCTTTACCACTGGGAAGCGTTTGTCGGGCAGTCGTGGCACGCATACCAACTGCTCGCAAAACCTGCAGGCATGAAAATGTTCGAGAAGGGTGATGGATCGCCGGCTGAACGTCTCAACGCTATCTACAACGCGATGAAGCACGTTGAATCGCGCATTGAGAACGACCAACTCCCCAACGGGGCGACGGTACCCGTATGGCTTGAAAACGAGGGCTTACGCAGCACAGACTGCCTATTCGAATTCTCCGAGACAAGAGCGGTGCTCGAAGAATTCGCATCGTGGGGGAAGTTACTTGTGGATCCCTGCACAACTCGCGAGAAGCTTGAGCGTCCCGGCGAAGGCTAACCGCAGGCGGAGACGACTTTCTGTGCAGTAGCTCGTGCGATCGAGGTTGCATGATTGTCGTCCAGTCAAGGTACCTTGACGATAGCATGGCGGCGTTCCCCCATCCCTGCCCACGCCAACCAAAGCATCTTGCAGTTGGCAGGTTCGGTCGCGCCGATAGACCGTAACGTCTCGTCGGTGGAGGACGGCCAGCGGGAGCCAGTTCTCGTTCTCCGCCATACTTGGTGTGGGCATTACGAACTCCGGCTCGGCGCGCGATTCCGCGCGACCTGCCCGGCCAACGGGAGCGAGTTCGATGAACCAGTTGACGGCTTACACAGAAACCGATCCGCTCAATCAGCTTATAGGGCACATCCTGGAAGCGGGACGCGCGGCCGGGTTGAAGGAAAATCTATATCTTGGCAATGAGGTCACGCTGGGGTTGACCACTAACAACCTGACGCTCCTTTCCAGCCAGCAGTACCCTTACACGGCGCTCGGGCCCATCGGACTGGTGAAACTGCGCGATCAGCCTCAACCCAGTGTGGTCACGCAGATCCTGAATCGGCACACGGTGAATCCGACCAACCGTAGCGCCGGCCAGCTTGTTCTGCTCGACACGCAAGCCCAGACGGAAATTGAGCAGGCGCTCCGGAGAGACGCGCGCCATACCGGGGGTACCACGGTCGCTCATTCGCTGTTCGACTCCGCCGACACGGACGTGCAGTGGATTCTCGCGCATCGTTTCGAAACTTTGTCCGCGATTACCGACGTACAGCAACATCGTTGGGTTCGTCCTCACGCAACCGTGGCTTGGGGGCACTACCAAGCGCTGAATAGCAAGGACCAACATACCCGCGAGGCGGTGCGCAGCTGGCTGTATGGTCAAGACAACAGCGGGGGTTGGGGCCGGTTCAAACGAAACGACACAAAATCCGGAACCCGGCTCAGCAGCCACTACACGAATCTGGGTGCAGGCTTGGACACCGAGCAGGCCCGAACTGCTGCCCGTGGCGAATACGCGGCCAGCAAGCTGCTGATCACCGCGTACGGGCCAAACTACCAGTTGAAAATGGGGAAGTCTGTTGGCGGCGGCCGTCCGAACGGCATCGACCAGATCTGGGTCAAACGCGATATGCAGACGGGTGATGTGTTGGAGTATCTGATCATCGAAGCCAAAGGAAGCGTCAATGCGGCGATGGGGCATCCCGGCACCGGTCAGCAGATGTCACCCAAATGGTTGTTCTGGTGTTTGGTCAGGATGGCCGCGGGGCACGGAAGCTACATCGACGCGCAAACCAGCCGGGAACTGCCGAAAAAAATACTCACCGCATTGATCAACAACAATGGAATTCCCGTAAGAGGCCTTGTATTTCACTCGCTGTACGGCTCACAAAACGAAAGCAAGGTCGTGGAGATGACCGATCTTGGGCTCTACAACTTCGTCGCAGCCTTCGAGAACGCAACGGCGGGTCTGCAGCGCTTCCATAACGCGCCCACGCAGCAGTTCATCGCGTTCCAATGAGCAGCTTCACTCCTCGTCTTCCTCGATCCCAGCGAACGTTCAGCATTCGCACAAACAGCTCTACCCTGATCAGCGGATGGCGGGCAGCACGTCTCGGACAATCCAGTCACGTGCGATCGTCGTGCATAAAGCGGGACGCTCGAGGGAAGGAAAGTGTCCGCAGCCATCTAGCGACTCAAAACGGGCATGCGGCATGACTTTGGCAATCCGAAGTCCAACCTCGACAGGAACGAACCGGTCTGCGGCCCCCCAAATCAGCAAGGTTGGAATATTGCTCGAAGAAAGTGTCTGCCATCGGTCGACGCGCGTTAGCGTTGCGTCTGACTGGCGAGCGAACAGCTCGGCACCGGCATCACGCGCCATCTGAACGAACATCGCCCGGGAGTCGGAATCCTCGGCGGGAATTGCCCCCTCAGCGAACTCCTCGATCACGATGTCGTGTTCGCCAGCGCGGAGCCTGCGGCTCGCTGCCTGAAGCGCGTCAGGATCTGGATGAGCACTCGGCTGACAGTTCATCAGCCAGAGCCCACGCACGCGCTCCGGAGCCCTCGCAAGCACCTCCATTGCGAGGCATCCGCCGTAGGCTGTGCCCGCGAGGATGAAGTCTCCGACAATTGCAGCCAGCAGTTTGTCTGCGCTCTCAGCGAATGTACTTTCGGCGAGCACGCTAACGGAGGGCGAAACCAGATCCTTCAAGCCTTCGACTTGATTGGCATACATTCGTCCGTCGCAGGGCATCGCCGGCAGGAAAATTAAAGGCAGCCGCATCCTGGCTTCAATTGAGATCGTCATCAGTGACCGCAGGCTTCATGGCAGGCGTCTCAAAATCCCCACGGGTCAAGCCCAAGCTCAGTTCTTTAGGGAGCTTCTCGATGGCAAGGAGGGAAATATGGTCGGTGATGATGCGGTGGTCGTCGAGGATAACGTACGACGGGTACCAAACGAGCGCATCCCTTTCAAACTCATAAACCAGCTGCCGCGCAACCATTCTTCTTGCCTTGAGGTTCGCGACCAGATGCTCCGCCTGCGCCGCGGCGCCTGGTAAGCTATCGTGCGCAGCGATGTGCCTGCTTATATCCTTGCCTCGCAAAAGGAAGGAGACTTGGCAGTCGTTTACATGCGTGTGCACATCCAGGATCGGATTGCGCCGGTCCGCTAGCCCGAGGAAGAGCTTCCGGAGCCAGTCATGAATCGCGGCGTAGGCGGCTTTGCCGGCTTCGGTGCCAATGGCCGTCACGAATGGATTCCAGAGGACTGGAAGATACATGATGCCAATCCGAATCAGCTCACGGGTGGAATCGTCGGCATTGTGAGAAAGCTCCGTGCGCTCCACTCTTAGCGGGGCGCCGACGCAAACGGCGTCGACCCAAGCTTCGCTTACCTCACGAGGATCGGTCGCAAACTGGATCCAAGCAGCTCCAGGCAACTCGGGAAGTCGTGAAGGTGAGCGCACTGGGCCCTTGTTGCCTAGCCCCGCAGCTGCAAACGTCAGTACCTCGCCGCCTGCGTAGTAGCCGAACACCGCCGTGACGAACTGCCTGCCTGTGTCGGTTCTAAAATGCGCACTTTCGAGGACCTGCCCGATAGGTGCTCCGGGGTCATGGTCGTGGAGCAATATGTGCGGCTCGGCGTTGATGCGATTGACAAGCGCCTCCGGGTCAACCGGCACGATTAGCTCACCAGAGCCATCGCGGCTGTCCGTCCAGATCAGCGCTGGCCGAAGTTCACCAAATATGCCATTTGCATAACGCTTCAGCGTGTCTGCTATCCACTGTCGAGTGGCTGGATGATTCAAGAGGTCAGGCGCTGTTGGATTTGACATCGATGCAAGGAATCATGATTTGAGTTAGTTGATGCGCGAGCAACAAGCGAAGCCTCTCGTGCACCACTCTCCTAGACGCACGAAATTGGAAGCAAATTGTCGGCTTCAATTGCCCCACCCGTGTGGTGCGGTCACTGTACTGCTAGAAGCAACGCGACATAGCCGCTTTTTGAATCTACCAACGTGCCGAACATCCTTCTAAGGAAGTTTTGCTGGCATAACCGGACCGCGCCATAAACTATGAAATGATACCGGGAGCTCCTATGGGACCAAACGCTCAAGTGTTCCCTGTCCTCATGCCTGCGCACACAACAGCAAGACTTCAAGTTCCTAACACGCTGTAAGCCTTGCATATGTGCGGTAACGCACACCGAGCAGTCACAGATATCGTTACGCTCAACGGAACGGATCTCATCTTCACACCTCGATAACTAATTAGCATTACTACACATAGTTTTGAATAAAAGAAAATAGACCATGTCATCACAACAATTATTTTAGATTTGCGGACGACGTTTGAAAACCAAGCGGAGTGGCGAAATGAAAAAGAAAAATACTTCGGCTGTCGCAGTGTCCATAGCTTCCGCCGTTTCTCTGTTGTGTACGGGTTGCGGTGCTGGGATCAACGTGACGCACGTCACAACGAATTCGGGGGCATTGACCGGCGTTCCTTGGACACTATCTATGACGCAATTCACTCTGGTCGTGTCGCGAGAAGTCACCGGATGCACGGACACCCTTAAAGGCAAGGTGAATGTTCAGGTTACGCCGGGGCGCGCGCCGGATCCGGATCAACGGTATTTGCTCGATTCCACCGGATGGTTTTCGACTAGCGACATAACGTCCAATCTAGCCTCCGACGGGAGCAATACCGGACTTAACGCGTCATCAGAAGACGAGACAGGGAAAATCATAGCAAGTGTGGCGACAACCGCGGCACAGATTGTGATTGGCGGCGCGGTATTGGGTGGCCACGCACCGGTTGGCGCCGGCCCCGAAATAACAGGTGGCGAGGGTGCGCCACCCCCTGTGCAGGTAGCGTGTTCAGATTCCGTGGTAAAAGCCTTCGCGAAGCTGCGACCAAAAAATCAAATCAGTCTTCAAAAGCGCGTAACGCAAGAAACGAAGGCGCTCTCGCAGGCGACCGACAAAGTGACGTTGCTCACTGCGCAAGCGGCTAAAGACTCGTCATATAAAAAGCCCCTGGCCAAAGCGCTAGGGGTCCAGGACGAAGCGCAACAAAAGCTCACAGCAGATAAAAACGAGTTGGCGGCAGCGCAAAAAGCTGTGACGGAGACGCAGACGTTGGTATGGCCTTCTGATGGGACGCAATACGAAGCCGACAACGCCAACCATCTTCTTCCCGCAACTCTCAAAAAATGGATCAAGCATGTCGACACCGCGAATCCACCCGACACACGCCTTTTCGATTTATCTCTAGCCATCTACGTCCCGTTGCCAGATGGGAGTTGGCAGATAGCAAAACAGCACTCTACTGCCGATCCTTCAATCGGCGTCCCTGTTAGAACAGCAGCGCCAGGAAGACTCCTAGCCTGCTCCGGTGCGACGGCGTGCCCACCAGGATTGCTCAATACGTGGGTAGCCGACAAAGAACACACAGTAAAGGATCAACCCATGCTGCAACTGGGGCAAATGTACAACATACGAGCCGCGGGCGGCACATTCAAATCCGAAGGTGCAGTGATCGCACTCGATTCTAACGGCTCGCCGACCTCAATACAGGTTACCGAGAAGGCTGCGGCAGCCGCAGTTGCAGCCAGTTCGGCAGCGGCCGCCGCAACGACAGCGGCCGGCATACCAAACGCCATAGCGGCCGCTCGGTACGCACGGGCACAGGCGGAGTCAGAGCAGATTGCCGCGGATACCGCCAACATTACGTACCAAGCTAACCTGCCAACGGCTGCCCAAACGGCACGGGAGCAGGCACAAACTGCGGCGGACAACGCGACGATCGCGCTCAAGTCAGCTCAGGCCAATGCAAGGAATGCCGGTCCGGCCGCGGCGCTTGCCGCACAGACAAGTTTACTCAACTCGGAGAACGCGCTCAGAGCGCTAGAGGCCGGAGAGCCGAACGTCGAGCAGGAAGATGCGCTGAGCGCGCAAACGACGTTGAATCTGGCACAAGCCGCTCAGATAAACGCTCAAGTAGCTCTGACGAAAGCGCGCTCGCTTTTGCCCTGAGCGCGCCACAACCAGATTCAAAGGACCCTGCTCGCCCCCAAAAGCGAAACCCACGAGGATCGATATGAACATGACAGTACCCAGCTTTCTTGGCCCGGTTGTCCCTCTGACATTGACACCGCCGCCAGCCGTGGCGGGTGCACCGGCTCCTGGCGCTCCAGCGGGTGGAGCGGCACCAAATGCCCTTGCATTCCAGATGGAGACGCAGCAGCAAACCGAGTGGTGCTGGGCCGCCACCGCCGCGAGCGTTGCGACATTTTATGCAATGCAGCAAGCCCAAACGCAATGTCAGATTGCCTCGGCATGTCTCAACGACACGCCCTGCTGCAACAACCCTCTGCCGACGGGTTGCAACACATCGCACGCTCTCGAACCAGCCCTCGAGGTTGTCGGGCATTACGTCTCGGACGCACAACCAACGCCGTTGCAGCCGGCGGATTTGGAGGCCGAACTCAATGGACAGCGGCCCGTTTGCTGCCATATCAAATGGACAGACGGGTCCGGACATTTCAATGCAATATACGGATACGATCCGAGCGTTGGCGATGTCGACGTCGGGGATCCCTACTACGGCGACCAGACCATCCCATATACGACTTTCGCTAGCGACTACCACTCAAGCGGAACGTGGGACTACTATTATCTGACTCACTGAGGTGACATATGACGCTGACTGTACCCACTGAACCTGTTGGCGGTCGCGACATCGTTCAAAGCGAGCTTGCCCGGCGCTCGCACCGGGCGAATACTATCGCTGCACTGCGTGGAACACCATCGACAACGGCACCGCTTCCCTTTTACACATTGACAAGACATGACTTCACGCTACAAGACCCGCTATCTGCGGCGAAGCAAGTCGGCTGGCGTTATCTTATTGTAGACGGTGACGCGCCGGGCGTAGTGATGATCTCCACGCGAAAAGGGCATTTTGATTTCGCTGGCATCGCGTCGGGGCCTCTCCCTCAACGTCTCTTCGACGCTGTCACGTTGGCCAATCAAGGCTTGGGCGCAGATCCGATAGCTTATGAGATGCGACTGCTCGACATTCCATCAATGCGCGACTCCGCGGTATGGCTTAAAGGTTCGTCGAGTCAATTTATTTCTCTAATGGACGGCCAACCTCCAGGTTCCGCCGCACTCCGTATCGAAACAAGCGCGGACTTCATTGGACGGCTGAAGACGCGAAATTCCTTGCCTGCCACGCCCCCTGCTTCCAGTGGCCGCCCGACCAATTGAGAAACCTTTCGCGTAACGAAAGGAAGAGGAATTCGAAAAAGTGCCTCCCTGCGGTTGGGGGGGCTTTCACTTCTGCGGACCGAATGCTGAGATCGCCTTTTGGACTTGGTTAAAACCGTAAGGGACGAACAAAGCTACTCCAGCGAAAAGGATCTTCATCATGTCCATCGCGTTTTGAGCATCGCCGAAGTAGGCATAGCGCCACATCGCGACGGAGCCAAAGCCAAGGAACATGAAAAGAATGACGACCATCCCGAATATAGCAATTACGCGGCTTGTGCTCCCCGTAAGCTCGGAGTAATCAGACGGTTCGTAGGAAGTAGTTTCGGAAGCGGTAGTTCCGTCTGGGTTTTTCAATACTGTCGTAGTGGGTTCGGGTGGAGGTTTGCTTACGACAGCCTCATCCGACAACGCCTTTGCCCAAGACCAATCGGAATCGTTATTGAGCAAACTCCATAGCTTGAATAAGCAAAAGATAGTAACTATGTATGTGACGCCGATAATCAAGGGAACAAAATACATCGCATTTGTAGGCGCGACTTGTGACGGAGGTGTCTCGCTCCACGCGTTCGAGCTTACAACTAGCAAGAGAGCAACGACTAACCGGGCCATTTTCTTCCCCTCGTTCTTTGGTACGTCGCCAGCCGTGTATGCATTTTAGTAGATAATCTTGCCGTTTCAAGATCACTACGCAAGGCGCCCAACACACCTTACCGATGCGTTCCAGAAGGCGGGACGAACGATTCAATTCTTATCACTGTAGTGATCGTGACGGGGCCCTATGAAACTCGAAAAGGACAAGATTAAGTGGTGGGTTGAGTTTGCACTCACCTGTACTTCGCTGATCGCCATCCCAGTGGGCGGATGGTGGGCGTACCATAATTTCACGGTTGAAGACACGCATGAAGCCAATCCGAACGTGACGGTTACTGCAGAAGTGCAACCGTTTAACGAAAGTAGTCGCTTGCTGGTTGTTCACGTCAAACCGAAGAACGTTGGAAAGATCCCGATCGAACTAGACGGTGGCAAGAAAGGCGATATCAGCGTAGATGTGCGGGTGCTGCCCTCCAAGTTACCTGACGGCCTCGTAAAAGTGGACGCACTGCCCATAAAATATCGAGCGGCGAACATCGTGTCAAAGTTTAAGGGCGGCTACGTCATGGAACCGGGTATCGACTACGATGAAGTACAGATGTTCGTTGTGCCGAAGGACGCGACGTACATCGTGCGTACAGAGATGGACAACTATGACCAAGACCCCGATGACGAAGTCGATGCGTCTTGTGTTGTACCAGTGCAATGACGCCTCGTGGGTACAGGTGGTGCTCGCCATGGCAAGTGCACACCATTGCAGATCGAAAATCTCGAGCGTAGCGCTTGGGCGGGCCAAGCCTCCTTTGACATGACACCGCGCGAGAGACAATGGTCGAAATCTCCCAGCCTTCTAGCCACTATTCTGGCTTGCGGAATCTCACTGCAAATATGTGTTGTTTTTTCGACGAGCATCCGACCTCCATACGGCTATACCTCTCAGTCCATCAGTGCCGCGCCTGTCTGCAATCGACATTCGCAGACTCGCTTCATCGATGGCGTGCCAACTCAAGAGGCGTAACCGAAATGAACAAACCACGTAACACAACTGTTCTTAACGTCGATCTCAGCAACTCACTGCTGTCCTACATGGCCGACTGTCGCTTCGATGAATCGCACCTGACGCCAATGCACCTCGCACTGGTGCTCGAGTATGCCTACCAGCCCCATCCGAGGTTCTGGCGGGACTTCGACATCGCGATCCTTGTTGACGCGATTTCGCGGCACATGCCTCACTGGCAATCGACAGCTTCGATGACGGACGGCGGTGCCAACGAGGTTCTTCGAGAACTCGATGCGACCTTGGAAATCAATGCGTTCGACGAAGCGAACGCAGAGATGTTGCTGGCTGCGCCAATAGGAGAGCGTCCGGAAACACCTGCCTCAGCTCTCGCGTGGATTACCGCCGAGCTTGTCAGGAGGCAACTGACTACACAGCTGCGGTTCGCGCGGCGTGACGGTGAGCGCTGCGGCGAAATGGCGCTCGACGTTGCATACTGTCTGGAGCAAGCAAAGCTCGGAAATATCGTTGAGCGTACGGGCACAATTGTCGCGAAGGCATACCGTGATGCCGTGATGAAGCGGCGCGCTGAGTGAGCTGAGGTTTGAGCTGCCCTGACCTGTGCCTATCCCCAACTGCTGCCTACGTGCTTCCACAGCTGCACGACCTCAGGTCACGTCACCGCATGCAAAAAGGCGAGTTCCCGATCGACACGCCGTGGTGCGGTCGCACCGCGGTCACCTCGCCTGCTTTGCCATTGTCCGCAACGATCGGCAGCCTCCGCTTGCCAGGTCCAGATGTGCCGTTGAACCTGGCGCTTTCTGCACCTACGTCTCCAGCGAACACGGATCGCTTGCTCTCCGGAACTTCCCAAATCTCGGTGGGTTTGCGGATGCCGGTTTGCCCGCCGCCTATGTCGCCGCTCCCCAGTCGGGCTCACCCTATTCGATCGAAAAAGGTGCGGCTAACGAGCTCTGGAATCGTTTCGAATGCTCGCCTGAGCATTGGCGTCACGTCAGTGTTGTTCAGCTTGTTGTCGTCCGTCAGGTGCGCCAGACGCTGGCCTGCGAAGTCGCATACCGTAGTCCACGATCGCTCAACGACCGCCGGATCGGAGAAACCTTCGACAATAGATGGCGAAACCATCGTCAATGGGATGCCATCGCGCCCCTTGTAATGCTCCACTCCGATATCGCCGTCTTTCCGAGACCTAAGGTTGACCAGCGTTGACGGCTTACCGAAGCTCCGCAGCCCAAGGAACTCCAGTAGAAGTCTCGAATAGATTGCCGCCATAGACGTCACTGTTTGGACGTGGACAGTAAGCACGCCCGTGTGCGCCGCTGTCCTTTCACCCTCAACAATGATTTCAAACCTCGACAAGGGGTCGTATTTCTCGGCCAGATCCAGAGCAGTGAGTCCTGAGAGTACCGCTTGCACATGGTAGGAGACGATTGTGTGGTGCGCAAAAGCCACACGCAGCGGGTCCGGCTGCCTGGGGTTCTTAGCGTTTTCCATTGTTCCGCGAGTATCAGTCGACACTGCCAATGATAGCGTCCTCTTCGGAGTCAAGCCCACTCCCTCGCACCAGTCTTTGCCCCGATCTTCATATGTACCCTTAATGGACGCTGTATTAATCTCGAAAGGAAAAAATTAATGAACGCACCCCGCGTGGTCTAATCTGTATCTAACAGGTCGCCCATCCCATTCACGGGATCTTGTTATGTCGGTAACCCTCCGGATTAACTAGGATCTAGTGTTCAAAAACAGCAGGAGCGGCGCACGTGGACCTAAAGCGCTTGGCTGAGTGGCTAACGACCGCGGACGGGCTAGGAACCAAGCTTGTTGCCTTAGTTGGCGTTCCGGCAGGGGTATGGGCAGCCGTTCAAACAGCCTTGGTGCCATTTTTGCCGGCATCAGCCGCGAAGGCAATTGCCGGCGCGGCCATCCTATTCTTTTTCTGGATCTTGTGGCGTGGCTTCCAGCGTTTCGCGCGGGCGAGTCGGCTTGAGAATCCAGATGCGTTTACGTTGCGTCCAAGCGGACCAGAGACCTTGGTGGGCCGTAAAACTGACCTTGAAAGCCTGCTTCGAAGTGTTAAGCAATACCGCTTGGTTCTTATGGATGGGGAATCTGGCTGCGGGAAATCAGCGATCGTCACTGCCGGGTTAGTGCCTAGCCTGAAAGGCTCTGAGGGGCTCTTGCCATGTGAAATCCGCGACTGGGGAGAGGATTGGGTCCGAGGACCTTTGGCAGCCACATTGGAGGCTTTGTTTGAGGCGCTGACGCCGGCAAACCGCGATCAGATAGACTGGATCGCGGTGCCAGATCTAGCTGCAAGCGAAGCGTCATTAACGGACGAACTGAATTTGCGCTGGAAATCCATCGTTGACATCCTTAAACGGAGACCGCTGCTGATAGCAGATCAGTTCGACGACTATCAATTGAGGCATCGAAAACGCTTTGTAGACAAAGACGGAAATTGGCTATCGCCGGCTTCCGTTGCATACACAAATTCCTTCTGGAGACTGATCAGCGACGGACTACGCGAAGGACGATTGCACTTGATTGTAGTCACGCGAGCGGATACCGCAGTTGGCCTTTCATGTGTCCGCTTCCTTGGCGAAGACCGGACCGCTACTCGGACATTGGCCCGTATTGGGACCGAATATCTGCGTCCACTATTTCGTAACATCGCACCCGAGGATCTCAATCCTCCAGCCATTAGCAATCCCGGAAACGGATGGGAAGACCTTCGCGATCGTCTGGAACGTGACTTGCAAGGCGAGGGTGCAATCCTCATGCAACAAGTGCGAACGGTGATGCTTGGTCTCAGGCAACTACCGCTTTTGACTCCAAGATACTACCGGGTTGCAGGAGGCCTTCATGGTGTCGAGACGTTGTTCGTGTCGCGCGCTTTGTCGCGCGCCGCTGACGCCGCCGGTGGAGGAGCGGATGGTCGACACATCGCTCGCGCCGTGCTAAGTGCTCTAGTCCAGCCTGGCGGTCCCAATCAGCCACCCAAGGCGAAGCGTGCACCGCTAGCAGACTTGGAACAGCTTGCAGACGGAAAAGAGAACCATGCCACAGCCATCCTTTTATCGTTGCAAAAAGACGAAATTGTCCGGCCAGCTGAAGCGGTAGGTGGCCGGGAAGCGTGGCAGTTGGACCACGATTACCTCGCTGGCGCGGTCTTATCGGAAGCGCGGCAGGCAGACCGTTGGTCAGTGTTATTGCGTGAAGGAGCGGCGCGTCACGACGAAGCCAAGGGCGACTTGCGTCGTTGGTGGCTGACGTTACTTCCCTTTCATTCGCTTGTGCGTGTTTGCTGGGAACGTTTTCGTGGACGCCTCAAGTTCGACAACGAGGTTGGATATGCGACAGTCAGTATGATCAAACCCGTCGTCGTAGTTGTATTGCTCGCATTCGCTGGCCATTGGGCCTATGGATGGAATCGTGAGCGGATCCTTACAGCAGAGGCGAACGGTATCATTGATCAATTTGGCAGCTACGGAGGGAGGCATGCAGCGCTAGTAGTTTGGAGCGCACCCGAACCTCTACGAGCACGCATCTACGATCTTGTAAAGGATGACTCTGGACGCCTCGCTCGCGCGCTTGGTAACGGCTGGCATAAAGCCCACTCGGGCCTCGATCCCGCTCGTATGAAAGACGTGCTGACCATTTTGGGTGCACACCTCGTGGACGCGCGAACGTCGGAAGCCATGCTCGTCGAATTTGCTATTTCCTATCGCGAATTGGCGGACCGGATCGGCGACGGGGTAAATGCGAAGGTCGAGGCTACCGCACTGCGCGGGAAGCTGGAGCACGCAAATTCTGATGTGGCGAGCGAGTTCGCGAGGGCCTATGTGCCTGTAGCTGAACTGTTGAACGATGCCGACGCGAAGACAGAGGCGGCTGCACTTTTATCAGATTTGCAACGCGCTGACCCCGCCAAAGCCGACGCCATTGCGAGTGCGTATACGGCCGTGGCCGGGCGGCTAGGTGAGGCTGACGCGAAGGCAGACATCACCGTGCTGCATTCCCTGCTCGCGCGCGCCAACATAGCGCAAGGCTTATCCGATGCGTATGCGGTAACGGCTAATCGCCTGAATGAGGCTAACGCGAAAGTCGAAGCCGTCAGCCTGCGTACTAATTTGGAGCGCTCGGATTCCCCAACTGCAGGAACCGTTGCATTCGCTTATATGGCAGTAGCAGAACGCATGGGGGCGGCGGACGCGAAGGTTGAGGCAATTGGACTTCACGAGTTGCTTAATCAAGCGGACTATCAGACCGGCGTCGCCCTCGCAAGCGCATATGCAGCAGTGGGGAGTCGGCTCAGCAACGCCGACGCGAAGGCCGAGGCCCTCGTCCTCTTTGTGCAGTTGGAACATGCAGAAGGGGATATCGCAAACAATATCGAAACGGCCTATGGAGCAGTTGCGGATCGTCTTGACGACGCAGATGCGAAGACAGAAGCAGTCGCACTTTTTGCGCGGCTGGAGCGAGCAGATTCCGACACCGCTGCCGCCATTGCACGGGCGTATGCGATAGTGGCGTTACGCCTGGGCGACGCCGAGGCTAAGACGGAGGCCACCGCCCTACTCACAAGGCTGGTGCACGAGGATTCGCGAAATGCGTTCAATTTTTCGGTCGCTTATCGGGCGGTAGCGCGGAAGCTAGGCGAGGCGGATGCGAAAGTCCAAGCGAACTTGTTATTTGCTCGACTGAGTCGCCCCGGTAGCTATCTGGATGAAGCTCTTGCGACAGCATATATGACTGTGGCATGGGGGCTGAGCGAATCGGACGCAAAGGCCGAAGCAGCTGCCTTACGCGCGCATCTAAACCTTAGTTTCAATAGCAGGGCTTCGGACATCGCATATGCGGCGGCAGCGGCACGCCTGAGCGAGTCCGACGCGAAGACAGAGGCAATTTCCATTCATGCGCTCCTGCAGCAGAGCAATCGGGGTTACTTTGAAGAGGGTTTCGAGCAAGCCTATATAGCTGTAATAGAACGGATGTCGTACGCTGATGTAAAGGTTGAAGCCGCCTATCTCGCCGGTCAACTCGAACAAGCGGATAATTTCCAGATCGTCCATATCCTCCCTAAAGTCTACGGAAAAGCAGCAGCAATTGTCGTTGAGCAGAGTAGCGGCGAAGAGCGTTTATCCTGTATTCGGCAGATTTTGATCCTGTCGGGGCATCCGTTCGTGGCACCTGCTGATTTGCTTGGAGCATTGAAGCCTGCGGCAGGAGTGGATTTCGGAAAAAACATTGGTGCCGCCGTCCACTGGTTTTCCGAAAAATATCACATCGCCCCAACTCAACTCCGTCCGCCACCACTTTCTGCGCGAGCTTCATAAGGTAGGGCGATTTCACGTCGATGCGGCGCGGTCATTCGTCGACTCTGGAAGGCTTTGTCGCGGCCAATTGAGCTGCTACTGCGCCGGCGCTCCGAGCAGGACCGCCCGGCAGTTCTGCCATCAGCACTTCGCGCGTCTACAGGAGATTTTGAGGACTCGGTGCGGACAACTGAACCGCCCCAACCTGAGGCCCCCACTGCTTACGGCCAGCCCTTCCGCTGGCAGCAGCAAGGGGGAGGCGATTGTTGCTGTATGCTATGACAGTCTTGGATTCCGCCACATGGGTTCGTTCATGCCGTACCGCCTTTTCATTGACGATCTGAGAGAGCCAACTTCGCCCGACTGGATAGTGGCTCGTGATTCCGCCTCGGCTATCAAACTACTTGAGACCCAGGGATGCCCGGTCGAGATCTCGTTTGATCATGATCTCGGCGGCGACGATACGGCCATGCCGGTCGCAAAGAGGATGATTCAGCTTGACCTAGACGCACGCGGAACCTACATTCCGCCGGATTTCCACTTCATTGTTCACAGTGCAAATCCCATCGGACGCGAAAACATCCACGAACTCCTCGCTCGGTATCTCGCATTTCGCATAGACCAACCCACCACGTAGCCGTATCCGTTCCGGATAGGCGGCGCGGCAACGGCCTCTTGACCGTCACCTTCACTGACGAGCATTCCCAACCTCGATTATTCTCGACGTCTAGCGAGTATCGTACGGACGGTCTGGACAACAATGGCACAACAATGGACGCCCTCCGCGTTGGGACGGTTCGTCACAAGGTCGGGCAGTTGGACCTTGCAACTGTTCGGTGACAGCCCCGACCTCACCCTCTCCCTTGACGGCAAGAGCTTTTCGGCTGCAAGAGAGGGGGACGAGGTGCGGATTCTTGTCCGGCCTGGCATCTTTTGGACCGCACTGACTGTCAAGTTTGCCGGCGTACCGCCCATCAAGATCGATGGGCTGCCCAATCGAAGCCTTGACGCGCTTCAAAGTGCGGTCGCCGCCTACCGTACTGCACATAGCCGCCTAGCAGAGCAAAAAGCGTTCAATACCGCCTACGAGCAGATAACAAAGTGGCTGGCACAGGTTGCAAAGCTTATGCAGGGCGCAAAAGAGAAGCGCAGGTGGATTACCCACGAAGAGCAGCAATCGCTCTTGCTGGCGCGCCCGAAGGTCACACTCGCAAACGAGAAACTTTGGAGCCTGTTCCAGGCGCCCCATGTTTATGCCGCACTTCCGAACCAAGCCGAGCGCGTCGAGAAAGCACTGAAATACTGGGAAGCGGATTGGCCCGCATTCTGTGCTCGTGCGAATCGCGTGCACATCAAGCGGGAGCTGGTCGAGTGCAAAGATCTGTTTGACCAGGTTGAGAAAAGCCCTCTAACGGAGGAACAGGCGCTTGCCGTGATCTGCTTTGACAATCGGGTACAGGTCGTCGCGGCAGCTGGGTCTGGGAAGACATCCACGATGGCCGGGAAGGCTGCCTATGCAGTGCACCGAGGAATTGCGCGGCCCGACCAGATCTTGATGCTGGCCTTCAACTCAGATGCCGCTGGCGAGTTGGTCGAGCGCTCGACACGAGCATTCGCCAGGATCGGGATTCAAAACGCGAAGGTCGCCGGAAAGACTTTTCATGCCTTGGGGTTGGACATCATTGGTAAGGCGACCGGTAGAAAGCCCAAAGTCCCAGATTGGGCGGCGGACACGGTCGCGGGTAACCGCAAGCTGGCCGAACTGGTTGACGGTCTGAAGGATCGGTCACCGGAGTTTCGTACCCGATGGGACCTCTTCCGTCTTGTGTTCGGGCGCGACCTCCCTCAGTTTGGCGTTGCTGGTGAGCCCGACACATGGAACAAGGATGGTACTGGCAAGGTTCTAACACTTCGGGGCGATCCTGTAAGAAGCCAGGAGGAATGCACCATTAGCGACTGGCTTTTCTACAACGGCGTGAACTACGAATATGAGCGGGACTACGAGTTCGACACTGCGACCGCTGAGCACCGGCAGTACACACCAGACTTCTACTACCCGGACATCAGGCTATATCACGAGCACTTCGCGTTGAACGCCGAGGGCGAGCCGCCATCGCACTTTGAGGATTACCTGAAGGGCGTTCAGTGGAAGCGCGCGGAGCACGCACGTCGCGGTACACAGCTCATCGAGACGACCTCGCACATGTTGAGGCGTGGCAATTGGGAACAGTACCTCGAGCGTGAGCTAACGTCGCGCGGAATTGTCCTCGACCCGAACCCGGCGCGCCTCCTGCCCCAAGAGGGACGACTTCCACTAGAAAACGAAGAGCTGATCTCCCTAATTCGCACGTTCATCAGTCACGTCAAAAATAACTCCTTGTCCATCGATGCCTTGCTCCAGGAATTGAGGACCGAGCGTGGCGACTCTTTCATGACCCGCCACGCAAAGTTCCTGGAACTCGTCGGCCCCGTCATGTGCGCGTGGGATAGCGCGCTTGCCAGGGAAGGCGGCATCGACTTCGACGACATGATTAATATGGCAGCGGACTATATCGAGTCCGGGCGATACGATTCGCCCTACCGCGTCGTGATGGCGGATGAGTTTCAGGACACCTCTCGCGCTCGCGCGCGCCTGTGCCGGGCCCTCGTCACGCGGCCCGGATCGTTCTTTTTCGCCGTCGGAGATGACTGGCAGGCAATCAACCGGTTTGCCGGCGCCGACGTGTCCGTGATGGGTCGCTTCATAGACTGGTTTGGCCATGGACAAGTGCTTCGGCTCGAGCGGACTTTCCGGTGCCCGCAGGAACTCTGCAATATCTCAAGCCGGTTTGTGAGCAAAAATCCGGCACAGTTGCGCAAGCGGGTACGCTCGGAAACGCCTCCGATCGGCCCAGTTATATCGGCGATTCAAGTCGAGCGGCGCAACCAGCTGCAGTCTGCTATCAGTCGCTATCTGGAGAGACTACATCGCCAACTGCTTGATGGGACCGTTCCCTCTGGGCGAAACGGGAGAGTCTCGGTATTCGTACTGGGCCGCTTCAACTATGAGGAGCGCTACGTCCCTACCGACTGGAGTGCGCGATACGGCAGCAGCATCACTCTCACCTTCTCTACGATGCACAGCTCTAAAGGGGCTGAGGCAGATTACGTGATCTTGCCAGCGATGCTCAGAAAGAGCTTTCCCGACCAACGAACCGATGACCCTGTTCTCGCAATGGCGATGCCGAAAGCTGACACGTACCGACTAAGCGAGGAGCGACGCCTGTTTTACGTTGCACTCACTCGCGCGCGCCGGTCCGTTGCAATGTTCACCGTCATGGGCGAGGCGTCGCCATTTCTCGATGAGTTAGTCGCAGATGATGCAGTGAAAGTCGTATCTCCGGACGGCGCCCTCATTGAAGAGAAACGGTGCCCAGCCTGTAAGACCGGCGTGATCGTGCAGCGCCACAGCGAATACGGTTCGTTCCTCGGCTGCTCTGCTTTTCCCCTTTGTGAGTACAAGCCACGGACGCGTCGCACCCGTGTCCGGAAGGCCACCTAGTGCGTTGGGATTCAGCATTCTGAACGGCTGAAGGCCGCCGGACCATGCGTCGGTGGCAGGCCTGGAGAAGCTCCCTCCGCGGCATGCCACAGGTAATCAGCTCGATTACTTTCGTGCACCGTTCACGGCGTCCTTGAACGCCTTACCTGCAGTGAACTTCACGGTCTTTGCCGCTGCGATCTTGATTTCCTGGCCTGTCGCCGGATTCCGGCCGGTGCGCGCGGCACGGCTGCCCTGACTGAACGAGCCGAAGCCCACCAGTTGTACGGCGTCACCCTGGACCACAGCCTCGGTGATCGCGCCAATGACGGCATCGATGGCTTCCCCAGTGACGGTCTTGCTCGAGCCAGTTGCGGATGCTACTGCGTCAATCAAATCCTGCTTGTTCATGAATTCTTTCCTCTGTCGATGAAGCAAATGAAAAGGTATCGCGTTCCCAAAGACGGTTACCTAAGCCACCGCATCCGTCCAGGAACTCGCGTACCGTAACGCGTGGCACACCTCGCACAAGCCCTTTGCGTCGACCACACGGTCTCCCGAGGGGCCGCTTCTACGCGGATCAACCCGCGGTTTTGCTCGCGACCCTCGACTTTCCCGACGCAGGAGCAGCGTTCGTTCAGTTGCAGTTCATGATCGAAAATAATTTCACGAAAATCGACGAGACTTCCGGCAAGATAGCACTCTCCAGCTCCGACGTGCTAAACGGCATGACAATGCTGGCAGGACAGATGGTTCAGACGGTGCTCGCAAACGACATCGACGCCACGATGCAGTTTTCTAATCGGTACTGCCCTCACGGTTTGTCCTTGGACCGGTCCCCGCAACCGCGGCTCGCCATCCTGCTGTACCGGCAGTTGCTATGCAGCGTCCCTCATTTATCGCTCATGCGCTTTGGACAACGCCATTGATGCATATCGTTTTCCAGTGCTCTCAGTCGACGGCAACTAAGCCATAGCGCGTCGAACCTGACGGGCAACGACACGCATTTGTCCGACTTGAGGTAAGCAGTCTTCAGTAACAAAGGGTGCTTCTTGCGAAAAGTTGGCGACTTGCACGACATCTGGACGATGAAGTCAGGGCGGCTCGCCTCCTGCGCGAGGGGCATGGGACTACCGCGGTGCGCACTCTTTCGGAGACGTTTCACACGTGGCTGCTCGCTGTTGTTCGTAGACGAGGTTAGCTTGGGCCGCGAGGGCTGCTGCGCGGTCTGTAGACGGTTGAGTTTCAGAACCCCGGTTAGCCGGATTGCGCTTATCAGCGATGTACCCCTCGTCGGTATCACTTTGTGTATCCTGAATGAAGAGACTTTGTCCGTCCAAGTTGACGCTGGAATTTACTCCACCGCTGTAGAAGAGGTTACATTGCGGATTTTCGGCCAATTGACTGGGTTGCGGTAGCGCGAAAGTACCTTCGATTGGTGCTGCGCCGTGCGCGGCCACTATCAGCACTGCAGCGTTCGCGGTTGGATTTGGGACCATCGGGAGCACTGTCGGATTCAAAATCGAAGCGTTCTTCAATGACACCATTATCTTGAACGTATGCGTGTCTAGTGCGATTGCGTTCTCACTGTCGTTGACGAGCACAGCCGTAACGGTGGCGTCTCTCTGCTTGTTTCCCCGGCATGTCATCAACTGAACGTCAATATGTGTTTGCGGTTTAGTCGCAGTCGGTGCGGGTGCCGATTTCTCTTGTGTTTTTTCGGAGGCAATCATAGCTCGACCGAAGGTCTCTAGGTGCGATGGAACACCCTTCATGCTGGAAATAGCACACAGCGCAGTGACCACGATTAGCGACGGGACGAGACGAAGACCTCGAGTAAGCGGCGAAGTGCGCAAAGAGGGTGTGACCACAGACAATGTCCCAACCAGGCCCAGCAATGGCCACCAAGCAAAAAAAAATGGTAGGTACTCTGAAATGACTAAACTCGCGAGTGGGATATGAAGCAACGCCGCCAGATGTGAATCGACAAATCGATGAGCACATGCAGAGACTGTCCAGCCTAGCAAAACTCCGGAAACCGAGTATCGAAGGATGGCTTGCGCCCTCAAACGTCGATTTGTCTTCAGGCGCTCGAACCACAGCCAGCCAGCGATGAGTCCGTCGCAGAAAAGAAAAATCACTGCCGCGTAGAGGAGCCACCGTGCGACGTCTAGCTCGTTCTTGGTAGCACCTGGATACTCGTCCGGAGTCACGAGGGACGCCATCGCTAGAAGGCACGCGCTCACAAATAGGAGAGTAGGTGCCGAAGGGATTTTTTGTGCCGCGTGAACTCTCACCGCTCCGTAGCGTGGGTATTTCCATATCGTGACTGACGCACGGAGAAAAGCGTACAGAAATCCAATAATAGCCTCAACAAGAGCGTCGAGCTGTTTCGGCAATTCGCCAAGTTCCTCCAACATCGGATGGCCTCTCTTTGTTTAGCTAATTTGGTGGACACAGCGATTACTTTATTAGACGACTGTGGCGCCCTTTCAGATGTGGAATCGTCTGGTGAGAGAACTCGTACTAATCGTACCCTATTGGAAGCGACCCGCGAGGGAGTTCACCAACACATTGAGTCTATTTGACAATCTACAGATTGCGTTTAGCACAGCATCGCGGTAACGCATCCAGGTCGGGGCCACCCGCTATGCACGATTTCGACGGTTTGAGGCTAAGAAGCGCATTATGACGAACCTAATTAAATACACACATTGATAGAGGAAAATAATCGAAGATGTGACCGACTTTCCAAGAAACGACATGCCGTAGGCGCTCCTTTAAGTCGATCCACGATCGGTCCCTTTCATGGATTTTATTCACGTCGATCACATTCCTGAACTTGCCGATCAAGTTGAAAGCCTCGTGTACCTGAGGCCTGCGGCACCAAGCACTTCAAGAAACTCCTCCGGCACCAAGGAGAAGTTGACAGCCCCGTCGAAGCCCGCACTCTCCGGAGGCTCAAAAACGACATGGGCGCCCTGCCCGCGGCTCCAATCCACAAAAAGCTCGCGGAATTCGCGGGCATCTTGTGCAGCTACAGCGACGGTGACCATTCCGTCCTCCAGTTGGCCTAAGATTCGACAAATACGGCTTTGTGCATCGCGTCTCCGTCGTGAACGCCAACATATAGTCCGTTAGGGAACGGAGCGGTGCCGACGACAACGAAGACGACTCCAGCAACACCGGCATCCGAGGCTGCCCGCGCATAGTCTTCCGCCAGCGCAATATCGTCTATCGAAGGGCTGGGATACGGCTCGGGATGGGTGTGCCATACGCCCACGCAATGCATCCGATTTTCAAACATGGTTCTACGTTCTGCTTCCGCTAACGCCTTGTCGATAACTACACGCGTCCTATGCGCGCATTTCGGTTGCAAAACCGTCGCAGTTTGAATCGACACTTCGCTCGAGGCGAGTGACGAGGCATACAACTGCCCGACGCTTTCCATGCTCCCGCTAGCGGCTTGTACATGCGCGCGAAGAATCTCAACAACCTCGTTACACAGCACCAGCTTTAAAGCTGTGCAGGGAATGGCAAACCGCATCATCCCATCCTCTCTTGTAATGCCAGGACGTCGCTGAGGCTGCGTGCCAGCCGAACAGAATGGAATACGTCGTCGGAACTCGGCACCAGCTGACCCGGCACCACATCAACTCCAAGCGACTCGAAATAGGCGGTCGATCGAACGATGGACCAAACCTTCGAAGAAGGCGACGTTTCCGCATCCAGGACGCTTAGAGTGCATTCGCACGAGGCCGCCGCCGCCGAGCTCACGTCCGCAATGCCATACTCGTGGAAACCGGCGTTGCACGCAGGCAGGACAATTTCCATCTCTTCGCGCCAGTCAGCTGCGTTTATCTGGTGAACAGGGTCGTCTGCGGGCCATACTGTGTCCTTGTCGATAAGCACGACGTGCGCTGCGGCACAAAACGGTTCCATCCACGCGTGCATGATCGGTGTGCCCGGGAATATGGTATTGCGTACTTCGCTGAGAAAACTGCGCACGCCCTCCTCGCCCGTACAGTCGACGACGAGGTCGAAATCCCCCGGGTGGCATTGCGCAAGGATCCAGTCTGCTGCCATCGCGCGGTGGCCTTTGACGACCGCGCCGGGAATGTCCGCATTCAGTTGTGAAGCAAGTTCAACCGCTTTGGACTTGAACAGCGCGCGCAGTCCGAGCGGATGCCGCGAAACGTTCTCGGGCATCAGTTCGTCCATGTCGACGAGCGTTACTGCCTGCAGACCGGCCTTCACAAGCCCGATCGCCAGCGGCGCGCCTAGCGACCCACATCCGAGAACGAGGACACGCTTTGGTCGACGACGCTCCATGCGCTCCAGGTGCTGGTCACGCACGATCGCCCAATCCGGGTCCATGCGTGTGACGTTGACAGGTACGATACCCGGCCCATCAAGCCCTGGAATCAGTGGTGCCGTAAGCTGGTAGCCGAAGGCCGCGTTGGACGACGTGAGGACGACGAATCCGGCGGCCGGCCCGTTCGGCTCGGCCATGCACCATTCGACCAGACGGAATTCGCCATCTGTTACGGTATGCGCGAGGCGGGCCAGTTCGCCAAAGGTCTTCGGCCAGTTGCTCGGGGTCCAGCACACAGATGCTGGCAGTGGAAGGAAGGCTGCGCGCGCCAATTCCAGCGTGCCGCGCGCGAGACCGTGTCTGCGCGCTAAGAAGTTCGGGTCGTTGTTCAAGCCGGCAGCGACGGCGATGCGCCCAGACTCGTAGATTGCGACACGCCCTTCAACAACGGAGTGGACGCGGCCGACGGCATTGAGCAACTGTCGTACAGTCCAGCGCATTTTCAGCTTCGCGCTGAACCCGCAAAAACGGCTCCAATATGCAAGCGACTCGCGCTCAAATTCGGCGGTGACCCAGGCGATATCGTTGCACCTGTCGAGGAACTCGTCGAACGCCGCGAGCGCCGTGTGCACCGCTTGCTCGGGATGCGCGTAGGCGCTGGAATCGCTGAGGTTTCCGAGACAGAGAAGCCCCGTTTCCTCAACATGCGGGAGTGTGAGACACAGGGCGCTGTCGACCATAATGCGAGGAGCACGTGCAGGAAAGCCGCGCGGCAAAACGAGTTTAACGCGCGTGCGGCCTCTCAGCGCAGGGTGCGGCAGTTCGAACTCCCACGTGTGGGTCGTGCCGGGCCGCCCGCTGACGCGCCTCAGGAACGCGGCACCTTCACCATCCAGCCACTGCACCACCGCCGCCACCTGGCCAGCGAATGGCGCAACTCGCTCTTCTGCACTCATGCGAGAGTGGTCTTCTTGGCACCAACTGGCACCGGCGCAACGGGGTCACGCCGTTCGCCTCCGGGCACAGTTTTCATAAGCGAATTGAGCAAGCCAGTAGGAGCTGGCGCGATGCTGGCCTTCCATGCGTCCACGCCGTGTTGCCCGAAGATCTCGCGAATGCGCGCCTCGTTGCTGCTGGAATACGAGTCCGAGAACAGCGCTTCCAAATCGCTCTTCAACTTTTCGTGCCAGCGGAAGAACTCGCCGGCACGCAGGCCCTCGTCCTCGTTCCACCGCTCCGCAAAATTCTCATCGGTGTTCGCGGGGTTGCTTACCGTGTACGTCTGACCATCGTATTCGACGTAGTCCGGCATGCGCTCCACAACATCGAGCAGAACTTCGATCGCGTTCGAATACATCAGACCGCTTTGATAGGCCGCGTTGTACGCCCACGTCGCCAATGTTACAAGGATCACGGAGATGGGCTTGCCTTCCTTCACCTCATCCGAACTGCCGAGATACATAAGGTCACGATGCAGCTTGATCAGCTGGACGGTACGCCTCAGGATATCGTCGATAGGCACCGGTTCCGAAGGTACCTCGTCAATTTGTTGGTACGCTTCGAACGCCCTTTTGAGCAATTCCTGGAAGAAGAACTTCTGATCCGCGGCTTCGCAGAACCAGTTAGCAAAGTCTTCAGGATTCGACGGGCTCCAGCCAGATTCAGGATCACGTACGCGCAGATCCGTGCCGGTGATGTCGAAGCTACCAGGCAGTGCAGGCGTGACGTCGAAATAGAACGGCTCGTTAGGGTACTGAAGACGCCAACAGCGCGGCTTCGGTTTCGGTTCACCAGCGGCATCATTGAGCCCGCGTAGCGCGTCGCCAAAGTCAGCGAAGAACTCGTCAGGGTCAATACCAATGAAGCGCTCACCGTCGAGCTTTACAACGATGTCGAGGTCAAACTTCTCCCTGCCGCGCGGCGCGACTGTGGTTTGCGTTCGCATCGAGCCCTGAATGACGATATGGACATCGGTCTCACCGACACCGAGCTTGCGTGCAACTTGCTTCGACAGCGTCTCGTAGTGTCCGGTTGCACGCTCGAATTCCTCCTTGCTCAACTCGAGTTTCGAGAGTAGTTGCACCATCAACTCCTGCCATTGCCGAGCCTCCTGGTCAACCGCCGCCTTCTCCATGAAGGCTTTCGCAAGTGTCCGTTTGGTATTCATTCTCTGGTCATCCTATGCGTTACGCTATCAACAATTTTGTTAAGCCCCGACGTCCTTGAACACCTGCTAGCCAGAAGTTGCTGCGACTCGCCTAGAGCAAGGAAATACCGCTGCCCGACTGCAGCTCCTCGACCCTGGCGTTGGAAATCTTGATGGTCGGGAAAAACGGTGTTCCAGTTCCCAGCAGCGTTTCGTAGCAGACGTAGGTCGCATGATTTCTTGCCTGCAATTTCTGGCCTACCTTGAAGCATGCGCTCGCCGGCGCACCGACAAAGAGATGAACGGTCTTGACCTTCCACTCGTCCTGCAGCTTCTCAACTGCTTGCTGGATCACCGCGGCCAGCAAATCGAGGTCCATCTGATGCGCAATGATATTCGCCCGTATGGAGGCCGGCTGGGATGCCGTTACCTCCAACGCGCCGACTGAAAATTTCCCGTCATTGAACAGTTCGGCGGGTAACCTGCTCGGTTCAACCTCATACGTCAGGGAGACAATGAGGCATGCTTCCTCCCTGTCAGCGTGCGGCGCAAGTTCCTTGACGCAATATTTGTCTGCCGCAGGGGGCGCAGCATTTTCATCGAACGCCCACTTCCCGCCCGGAAGATGTTGCGGGCGATCCCGGTCGTATTGGAACACGACAATTCGGCTGCCTTCACCAACGATTCGTCCAGCCAAAACCAGCATCGAAGTGCTGTGGAGCGGATAGATAGCCAGCGGCATCGCATTGCCCTCATGGCTCAACGTGCCATTCAAGCGCTTACGCAGCATCGGGATATCGTCGCGCAATGATTCGAAAAGCAAGCCCCAGTAGTGCGATGCGTGAGGATTGTGTTGATTACCGCCGTTGTAGAAGTAGCGTTGCGGGCCCGAAGGCGTCATGCGCATCAAACGGGTCCACATTGCCTCTTCCGCGTCGCGTTGGATGAACCGGGGCGCCTGCGCCGTGATGTTCCCCATCACAACTACGGGCAGCGCCTCTTCGTATCGAAGCGTATCAAGCAGTCTTTTGACTTCGTTGATGTTGTCCTGGCGCATATTGCGCAAGACATCGACCGTGAAACGGTCGGGATCAACGCGGTCAATACGACGGTGACACTCGTCGCACATCAACATGATGTTGTCGATCTCGTTTGAGCGGACCCCGGAAAGCAACTCGTCGCCCCGTGGCCCCTTCTTCGACGAGGCGATGATATGGGCGAAGTATGAAAAATTTCCTCGTGACCCGCTCAGGCTTTCCCGCTGAAGGTCCTTACCGCAGCCCGCAAACTGGCATCGCCAGCCACAGAGGTAGCCCAGGTACAACATGTCGTCCTTCTTCGGCGAATCTCCTCGGCCCTCCGCACCCGTGAGCTCCTCCGCGTCATGGAGCCAGGTGTCGATGAATTCGGGTGTTCCGGGTACGCTAGCCTCGGCCGAGAGTTCGTACGTCGACGGCGATTTATCGACTTCCCACCACCTGAGTGCCCCGCCATTCACGACGGCTTTTGCTGCTGCGCCACATCTCAGTCCGAAATCGCCGCGGCCGAACTCGGTCCATGCACTGGTGGCGCCCATTCGTGCCGCCGCGAGCGCGGTGAACCCGTTGGCCACGATAAGGAGTTCGCAGCCACTAGCTGCCTGCTCGCCAATAGCGCGTGCCAAGGCTTCGTCGCTAAGCGGGACGACGCTTTGGGTGTCAGCTGCTTCTGTCATTTTTGTTTCAGTCCTCTGAACGGTTCAGGCGATATTCACGACGAACGCGCCGCTGCGGGCGACCAGATGGCCTTGTTTGACAATGAAACACTCGATAGTGTGCGAGCCGGAATATAAGGTCGATTCGTGGCGCACGACCGAACCTCGTTCCACCGCGCCGAGGTCGAACCCGCCACGGAGCTGGTTTGCGCGAGTTGCTTCGAGGCCCGAGTTCACGACCTGCCAGTACACTTCAAAAGGTGCCGGCACATCCGTACTCATCTCGAACGTCAAGGACGCGCCCTTTCGCAACGGGTCCGAATCGCTATAGAAGCGTATCGGACGTGAGAACCCATTCGAGCGCCAGGTCGCCCTTCTTATCTGGGCAGTTCCCAGACGGACCACCGGCCAGGGTGCGCGCTGCTTATGCGGCGCGCTGATGAGTGCGGCACGGGACGGCAACAGTGTTGCCAGCGTACGAGCTCTCGACGGACGGGGAGCGCTGGCTTGCAAAGCAATGCGCTCACCCGTAAATCGTTTCGCCGCCTCCACAAGCAGAGGGGTCTGCCACTGCGCCGAAAGCACCGCGAAATCCTCGCGCGCCCTGTCCAGCCACGCATAGAAATTCCTGCGGCGCTCCGGATACTGACGCCAACGGTCGGCGAAGTTTTCCGCGGGGTCAGTCGGATTCAAAATCACGGCGTTGCCCTGTACATCGTGCGCGATGAAGGAGTCCATTCTTCGCAGGATGCTGTCAAGGGCCTGAGCCAAGGTGGGTTCGTTCTGATAGGCTTGCCCCGCAAGCGTGGTCAGAATGATAGAAATGGGTTTGTTCTCCGAATCATCGGCGAACATCAGGTCCCGGTGTCGCTTGAGAAGCTGCACTGCCTGCTGGAGAGGCGTCTTAACGCGGTACGAAGGGATGTCTTCGACCGACGCCTTCGCCTCAAGCGCCAGTGCACCGCGTCGAGCATCGAAGGCTACCTTCATGCGGCTACGGAACCATTTCTTGTAGCCCCTAGGGTTGCTGTGCGGCCAGGCATCGCAAGTAACGCCGTACAAGGGATGCTCGTTATCGGTGATGGCAATAGCGGTCTCAGTCCATTCGCTGCTCAATCCACGAACCTCCAGGAGACGCCGCATGCCTTCGCCGTCGGGGATTGCCGGAAGTGCGTCCAGATGGAACTGTGCGCCGTCTGCGTACTCGAGCGTCCAGCAGCGCCGGCTCTCACCGATCTCCTTCATGCCATGCGCCTTGGCGTAGAGCCTCATCTCATAGCCGAGCATCTCTTTCAACTGGCGCTGCGACAGATACTTGCCTGCCGCCTTCAGCTCACAAACGAGGTCGACGTCATAGTGTTCGTCCTCGTTCACAGGCTTGTTCGGGACGCCAAGGCTGAAAGACCCCTGAACGTATACATCCGGGTCGAAGTCTTTGAGCGTCGACTCGTCGCGCCCGAGCCACTCGCCGACCGACTTGTAGCGACGCTTCGCCTCCTCGTAGCGGGACGGCGGCACATCCAGTTCCTCCGCCAGCCGCTCCAAGTACGTCGTTGCACCAGCGGTCACCAGGTGCTGCGTTTCATATTCGGTCGTCATTGCAGGCTTCCTCTGATCTCTCGACCTCAAAGCATGTTGTGTCCCCAAATCTGGCGCAGCTGTCGACTTGGCCGCCCGGCAGAGACCTCACTACTATACGGAGGATCATACATAATCATTTTGATGATGTCACCAGGCAATGATGATTGACCGCCTTGACCATTTCGCCTAGCATGTAACCATGGCCAAAGTACAGACTGAGCGGCGACTCCATCTCTTGGAGGAGCTCCCTCGGAGTCAGCGCGAGCGACTCTTTCATATAGATTTCAAACTTTATTTCCTGGGTGAACTGCGGCGCTCAGATGTCGTCGAGCGTTTCGAGACAGGCCCGGCGGGGGCGACGCGTGACATCGCGTTGTACAGGGAAATAGCCCCGGAGAACCTTCAACTAGATCCCACCACGAAGGCGTACTTGCCGACGCAGGAATTCACACCGCTTTTCGAGCATCAGGCGCAACGCGTCTTGACCGCGCTCTCTCAGGGCTTCGGCGAAGGCATAGGGGAAAATCTGCAGCCAATGGTTCGCTGTGAATTTCCAAACGCACTAAGCCTCCCCAAGATGTCGGTCCTTGCACCGATCACACGAGCAATTCACCGAGGCAAAGCTGTCCGGTTGGGCTATACATCCGTTGACAGCGGAAAGACCGAGCGCGAAATCGTCCCTTTGGCCCTGGTAGACACCGGCATTCGTTGGCACGTGCGCGCGTTCGATCGAAAAAGCCAGCAATTCAGGGACTTCGTGCTAACGCGCATGGAAGACCCCACTGTTCTCGCAGACGAACCAGTTTTAAGTGGCGAAAGTGCAGAACACGACGTTCAGTGGAGTCGCCTAATCGAACTTGAGCTTGTCCCCCATCCTTCTCACCCACGCCCCGAAGTTGTGAAGTCCGATTACGAGATGCCAGAGGGCGTCTTGAAGGTCAAAGTCCGAGCAGCAAATGCTGGATATATTTTGCGGCGATGGAGTGTTGACTGCTCGCCGGACCATAGCCTTCGCGGGCCCGAGTACGCACTGTGGCTCGCTGACCCACTTGCATTGTATGGCGCGACTAGTGCCTCGTTGGCCCCAGGATATAAAGACCCAAGGCCTGAGAGTGAGCGCCGCGTGGTCCGAGCTCTATAGGTTTGAGTGCCGAGAGCATAGACGCGACTCGCTATTTTCAAGTCTGCGACATCAGCCTCTTGACCGTGGCCTCCACGGCAATGGATCGGGGTCTATTCACAAAATCCGATTGCCCGCTAGGTTGTGCTGGGCGCCCCAGAGGTCCTGGCACCGCGTTTCGTGCTTTTCTTGGCAGGTTTGCCGCCTGCTCTTTTCTTGCTTTCCTTCGCGGCGATAGCTGCATCCCTTTGCGTACGCTGTCCGAGATTTAGAGCAAGGAAAACAACTGTTACAGTTTGCTTGTCGAGGACATAGTGGGCCGCGAAACCGTCCGGACTCGAGGTAAATGAAGGCATATCGTCTATTTTCATGAAGGACGCCCCCTCAAACACTTCGTTGACTGCGATGTCCTTGAGCACCTCTATCGTGTCCGCAACCGTCGAATCGAAGCAGTATGTTAAGTGGAAGAAGATCCGACATACTCCATAGCTGAATATCTTGTTCAGGTGACTGACAAGTTCGCGCTGGTTGCTCGCAAGTCTCGCCTCTCCCCTGCATATAACCGCTTCAATCAGTGAGAGCTCTACGTTTCCGTGCTTGATGACGAGATCTCGCTCTCCGGGATTTCCTCGGTCTGTCTGGCCGCCTAACGACTGATCTGGTACCGCCCAGCCAACTTTATGCAATCCGATGCTGAGAAATTCCCGAAGGAGAGTGCTTAGCGAGTTTTCATCCAGATTTGCCGCATTTAACTTCGCCGCCGGCATTACCGAGATCAGGCTTGCTGAGGCAGCGGAAACAGACGTGACCATCAGTGAGTGGAATTTATTCGGACTCGCATCCCAACTAAATGTGGCCTGGGTTATGTCTGCTGCCAACTGCGCCTCGGCGATGCTTCCATCAGTAACCGTCACTCCGATTGCCGTTCTCTGCCGGGGTCCAACGGCATCTTCAACTAGCTGCTGAACAGCAGTCAGCAGCGGTGTCGCGCCGAAGTCTGTCATCGCGCGCGCGAGACGTTCCAACGCATCGGCCTGCCTCCCAACCCTGCTGAGCGCCACAGCGTCGTAGGCGGCGATCTGCGCCGTAGCGCGACCGGACGAAGTGGAATCCAGGAGAACATGAGCATCGTCGGGTCGCCCAACGGCGAGTAAAAGCAGGGCTTTATTAGATCGAACCGAATCCGCATCCGCGCCACTGAGCGTCGCGTCCAGAAGCGCCTCGCATTGCGCCAGTAGAGAAACTCCTTCTTCCAGCTTTGCGCCTGAAAGAATGGTGAAGGCATCCCCGGCCATCACTCGACTCAGCCTGGCTGCGAAGAGATTAGTTGCATAGCTCTGTACCTTCGGATGACGATGATGCAAGGAATCTAGCAAAGTGACCGCCCGTTCCGCGTCGCCATCCTTGCGTCTGATATGAGACAGCGCCAGATAGAATGACACGCTATCTCGCACCCCATCCCGTTCCATTGGATCGAATTCATTCAGCGATACCGCAGAGTCGATCACGTCCCATTCTTCTCGCATGAAAGCAAGATGCAGTTCGAATTGCAGCCGCAACGCCTCGCGCCCCCTCGTCGGCCCCAAGGTACTGGCTGATTTTTCAATTGCCATATAGCGGCTGGCAGCGTCCGGAAAGCCCGCGTTAAGCAGGTGCTCTATCCGCGCTTGCAAGTCGACGATTGACCAGAGTGCGGCGGCTTCCTCAGGTACGAGCAGATTGATCCGGTGCTCAAACCTCGCCCGGAGGATTGGCGGCGAGAGAGTGGATAGCTGCGCGAGGAATCCAGGCTCATCTGACTCCAGAATGTGAACGAGAACGCTCTCCAGTGAAGCCCCTTCGAGCCTACTGAGCGCCGCACCAACGTCCGAAGCAATTGCGCCTTCCCTCGTTGTCCAGGAATTCCGGGCCTCAAAACGCGGGGCAAAGGCTGGCACCTTGCCTTTCTCCCGATGTTCAAGCGCACCAAGCCTAATCGCGTTCGCCAGTGCAGTCACAATTTCGGACGGAACGGGCTCCTTGAATCCGGCAATTGCCCGGCTCAAGATACGGATATGGGTTCTGACCGCTCGCGACAGTTCATCAGTCACCATCGCGTCATTGCTCTGCTCCGCTTCGGTCTCGCGTTGTCGCCGCCTCAAATCAAAGGGGTTAAGGAACAGGGCGTAACTATCAGTCTTGCTAGCCAGGCGGCAAAGGACTGCGGCCGCGCCGTAAGAAATACCGGAAACCGCAGGACGTGACGAGTTACCTTGAATCGATAGCAGGTACGCAAGGGTAAGGACCTCCGGCCTGTCGCACTCGACCTTGAAAGCATCCAGGAAATCGAGAGCGGCAACGAAGTGGGCACTTTCGACTGACTGACCGACTGCCGCCTCGACTAGTGCCACAGCAATCGACACCTTCACATGCTCGGGCAACTTCAAGAGACGATTTTGGAGAATTTCCCTGAATCGTGCATTCGCCACGAAGCCTGTAACGTTCCCACCGTCTTGTCTTTGGTACAGCCACCAATATATGGAAGCCGCCTCTTGTGGAGGCAGATCACCTCGTTCAAGCCAGTGAGCCATCAGCTCTATTGCGTCCTCGAATGCTTCACGAGTTGAGCGACTCAGCTCTTTATCAAAGAGATCCCTTTCCCAGGGATCATGCGGATGCCGCCAGTTCGTAATGATTTTGCACGCGAGCGGCGACGAAGGCGGGCACATCAGGAGATCGGCAAGCAGTCTCGGGTGGTCGTGACACTCAGTGGCTATCGTGCTGAGTATTTCAGGATGTGACAGCCCGAAGTCAACAAGCGTCGCAAATGCTGGATGAGGTGCCGGCCCTGAGTCCTCTTGCTCGACCGAGCGACAGAGGATGCGTACCAGCGCTTGCGAGAAGTGAGTTGCTTCCCCGATTGCATACTTTGCGCGCTCGATACGGTTGCTGGCCTGCCATTCGGCACGCGCGACCAAGGTCGGAGGAACCTCATCAATATAGGCTTTGAAGTCTGCCGGATCCCGGTTGAGAGCGCGCGCGGTCTGTTGCAAAAGCAGCGTCCGGTACTTGTCCCATTTGTGCGCGGGTGCTTCATCGCGCGTAACTGAAAGAATCGCGGCCTGAAATGCTTCCTTGTCGGACGAGCTCCATGCATCGTTCAGCACCTCGGGATACCCGAGAGTTATCCATCGCTGTAACCACCAATATATTCGCTTTGACGCATCGATGGGACCTGCATGTTTTCGGTCCCAAAGACGGGCGCTGACCCATTCAGGGCTACGGCACGCGATATTTGCAGGAACGGTCTCGCCGGACAGCACCTTCTGTGCAAGCGCTATGACTTCGCTATCATCGGCCGCGCAAGCGTTCCAGTGCCAGTCGACCAAGTAACGGCGCTTAATCCATTCGCGAAATACGCTCGACGGGGGGAATGCATCTTCCGCCGCGCGCGCCACATCCCTAGACACGGTCACTCGATGCCATCCTTCGCAAATCCACCCCTCCTCGACTAACTGCTCGAAACATCCGCCGACAGCCTGCACATCCTGGACACTCACCTCAGAAAATATTCCGCGTGCCTTTTCCGGGGACTGCGCATCGTCCCAAGACAACCCCTGTAGCAGGCGCAGCATAACCTCATCATCATGAACCTTCAGATCCGGCGCGAGGTGTCTCGACCGTGGTCCTTCCCGGAGAAGCAGTTGGGCGAATCGTCGACGAAGCGCACTGCGTGTGTGATTCGGTGTCGTAGCGAGGCTACTGAATCTGCTCATGCGAATAGTCGAAGTTAGGTAATGTCGTACTTCCCGCCTGCTGGCCGCGATTCAGCGGTAGCGCCAGCTAGACGATCTTCATCATTGCGTCGAAGTGGGCTTTGTCGTTCGCCTCCAGCAGGGCAAGCATATCTGATAGCACTGCCGGAGCCTCTGAAAGCACCGAGAGGTCGTGCTCAGGCTCGGAAATCTGATCCATATGCGAATGTGTGTGCAAGAAACGATAAATCCTGGCTTTCACCGCCGGGTCGCCGGCCATGTCCTCCATCTGACGACCCAGATTGCCAGCGTTGCCCGGTGCTCTGAATGAAAGAAAGGATTCCAACAGTCGTCGAGCAATGTTCGGCAAGCCGTAGACATCCCCTAAAGACCTAGGTTCGCCTATCGCAGCCCCCTCTTTCACGCATCTGAACAGATAGTGATACTCTGACTCGTACTCGTGAAGCAGTGAGTCCAATACTTGCAGGCGGGCGTTGCGCTGGCCGCCCTCGACCTTCATCGCGAGCATGTAGAAGTGAGCAATTTTTGATTTCGATGGTACGTATCGGCTATTTCGGATGTCGCTGGCGAAGTTGAACCAGTTCTTGACCTGCCTGAAAAATCCAAAGTTGTGCGTCAGCACAAAAAGCTGCTTCGCATCTTTTGTACGTTCCTTCATGTAGCCGAAGGCGCAGTACAGAGAATTCGCATCCAGGCTGGACACCGGATCGTCGATTACGACTATCCCATCTTTCAAATTGAAATCCGAGTCACCAAGCGTCTTGAGAAAGTACATGAAAGCAATAGCGGTGCGCTCGCCATCACTCAAATGCATCGCCGGAAGTTTTCCCCGCATGACCGTATACCCGTTGTCCTTCGCATCAAATCGGAGCTCATCGCGCCCCAAATAAGCCGAAAGCTCTCGAGTCAGCTCCTGAGCCGCCTGGTGATGTTGTCGGATCGCCCGCTGAAGCTGGACTATCTTCCCTCCTATTGGTCGCAACCTTTCCTGAAGTTCCGAATGTTCGGCTGTAAGGTCTTTCACACGATTCTGCCGTTGGGACCACTCGTCGAACGCTTTGACACCTTCGTCGAACTCCAGGCTTTTACGGGCTGCTGCCGCAGACTTCTCGAAATTCTCCGTGTATTCATTGTGGCTCTTAACCAGTCCAACGATCGATTGCATGGCGATGACGCCAGAGTTTGCGCTGGCCGCGGTTATCCCCTTGAGGAACATATTAACGAGCGACCAGAACACCGAATTCCTGTCGACGTCCAGCTTGTCCATGAAGTCGGCGAGTTGCAACTCCGTGAATGGCTCATCCTTTTTCGCTTCGATGGCGCTTATGAGACCATCCAGGTACAGATCCACGATGATTTCGTGTTGGCCAAGCTTCTTGAGTTGAGTATCGTATTCCGCCTGGAGGTGTGAATACAACGCGGAACGCTCAGGCATCTCTCGTTTGCGCGCGATCCCGCGTAGCGAATCGACCTCGGACAGCAACTTGCTGAGACGCTGCTGTTGCGCCTTGAACTGGTTGTTGAAGTGCGCCTCAAGTGCAAGAACGCGCGCGCCGGGCAGCTGCTGCTTACAGAAGTGACAGTGCGTTTGCCCCCCGCCATGAAGGTGTAATCCGCGTTCGACCCAACCTGCAATCTCAGGTTTATCGACAAGTTCTTGAATCGTACTCGCTACGACGGTCGCCTTCAGCTCGCGCGCAATATTTCCTGTCAGCGTCGCGAGGTCAATGTCAGCAAACGATGGGACAGGCAGCTTCGGCAGTGGCTTCCCAGCGAGTGCGTTTTCCAGCTGGGTCCGATCGATGTCGCTGAGCTGCACTCGTTGAGGATCCTGTGACAGACGTCCCATGAGATCCTTAAATTTCGGGGCCTCATAGTTGTTGTACCGCGCATCTCCCAGCAGCAGGTTTCGAATACTTCGGGCTTGGGCAGTGCAGAAGACATTCAGATCGGTCGTCGCAGCTTCCTTTTGAGTCGCAAGTACCGCCAGCTGCTTCGAGAGTTGATCGCTCTCAGCCTGCAAAACGAGCACCTGTTGTTGCCTTTCAGTGCTGTCTTCGCCCAGGTAGAACACTGGTGGCAATTCATGCCCCGGCGCCTCGAAGATGTTTCGATCCACAAAGTCGCGATTAAACACGCGCACGGCAGGCAATGCTGCAGTCGAGAAGTCGGTGCCAGTAACTAAGTTACCGTTAATCACAAGCTCGACTGCCCCAGTCTCGGGGGCTGTCCGTCGCTGCACGCACCTAAAAAGGGAGGAAAGCGTTGTTTTACCTGCGCCGTTCCAACCGTAGATGAGGTTGTAGCGACCGAAATCCGGGAGACCGTCCCAAGTGAAATCGCGAAATATCCGATAGCCCAATACTCTTTTAATTTTCGTAATCGTCATCTTCTTTCCTGTACACCGCAGACCTTAATCAGAGAATCCCCGTCCAAGGCACATGCATCCGAAGGTAGAAAATCATATAACGGCGCAGCCAGTTCTGCTATTCAATCCGGCACGAACTGAACGAGCTTTTTTTCCTGCTGGCAAAGCGGCGGTATCCTTTCAACATCTCGGGTCGATGCTGGATAGTTCCCGCGAGATCTAGTCCGCGTTGCATCACAGATGCCGTCTTGCGCGAGAGGTTTATCGAAAATCGTCCGCGCAAACGTTTTCGCATCTGGCATCCATGCGCAAATCCGCATATTCACTGACGAGGAGTTCGCCTCGCCTTTGGTTCAGCTGCCGCACAGCAGCGCAACCATTGCTCATCTCGTCTGAGACTACGGCGCTTCGTAACTTCGATCGGCGTTTGAGAGTGCGACGATGGTTTGGCATTTCATGCGGTACGCATAAGTCATTGCGACGCTGAGGGTGGGGTTTCAGCCAATTCTGCGACAAGCGTTGCTCCGAAGTCTCCTTGCAAAAAGACTCCTGCCCACCACTCGCTAGATATATGCTGCCCCAAAGCTCATCCAATACGGGCGATTCTCGTGCCATGATCGCCGATGGTGCTCACAGTGGGGGCAGCATGAAGTTCAATAGGGAAAGCTTCAAATGGTGGGCTGAGTTGACACTCACCTGCACTTCGCTAGTCGCGCTGCCTGTCGGCGGTTGGTGGGCCTTTCACAACTTCTCGGTTGAAGACACGCACGAGGCCAATCCCAACATAACGGTTACTGTGGAAGTGCAGCCATTTAGCGAAAGTAGTCGCCTGCAGGTTGTTCACGTTAAGCCGAAAAACGTTGGCAAGATCCCCATCGAACTAGATGGTGGCAAAAAAGGCGATATCAACATAGATGTGCGGGTGTCGCCCGCCAAGTTACCGGACGGACTTGTAAGCACAGACGCACTGCCCGTGAAGTTTCGAGCAGCGAACATCGTGTCAAGGTTCAACGGCGGCTACGTCATGGAACCGGGCATCGACTACGATGAAGTAGAGACGTTCATTGTGCCGAAGGACGCAACGTACATCGTGCGCGCAGAAATGGACAACTACGACCAAGACCCGACGATGAAGTCGAAGCGTCCTGTGTAGTTCCGGTGAAATAGTGGCAGCGGTCCGTCTAAGTTAAGGCGGTCACGGTCATGCTACAGCAGCGAGAACCCGAACACCGTCAGCAGGCCACTATCGAGTCCGGACGCTCCCATACGCAACATGTTTCAATCGCTTGTACAACACGCAAAAATAAGCGAGGGCACGTTGCATCGTGAGGTCGTGAACCTGCTTCACGTGATCGACGCGTGGTTGCAGCGACAACCCACAAAGAGCGGGTAGACAAAGCGGTATTTGTTATTTTCTCAATCGGCGTTGAAGTGTCGCGTCATGCTACCCAACCATACCTATACTGGGTCCCAACCTCCCAGTGAGTGGCGCCCATGCGCATACAGCGCTCCGCCAGACAAGTTATGCAACTCAACACGACTTCCGACCTCCACGCCGCGACGGCAAATGATCTCTACCAGTATATGGTCGACTGCAGGTTCGACGTCTCCTACATGAATTCGATGTGCCTTTCAATGGCAATCGAATACGTCTACCGGCCGCTTCCCCGCTTCTGGCGCGACTTTGATGTCCAAGACCTCGCCGCCGCAATGACGAAGCTCATCCCCACCTGGGAGACCGACCTCGAAGCCGACTTGAAGAAACGGTTGTTCCATGAAATCGCTCAGGTGCTCCTCACGAACGCATTCGACGAGGCGAACGCGGAGCTGCTGCTGACTCTGCCGCTGGAAGACCGGCCGACTGACGCAGTTTCCGCTTTCGTATGGATCTGCGCAGAACTGCAACGGAATGGTCGCGAGAACGAACTCGCACACGCGCGTCGAGACGGAGACAAGAGTGGAACGCATGCCCTTGAGACCATGCGCGGCCTTCTGGAGGCGACCGATGGACGAACCGCCACCAGGATGGGAACGCTTGTGGCCCGCACCTACCGCGATGCCGTCATGGCACGGAATCAGGAGAACGCGCGTCCAGCTTAGAACCTCGGAGGGCGGAGCTGCACGCATCGTCGGCTGTCGCATTCGGCGTCATGGCCGCGAGACCTCAGGCCGGGCACGCACATCAGGTCGATTTATCCCTCAGAACCGCCTCGTCATAATTGTCGCAATTCTGCCGCTTAAGGCCAGTTTCCCCCTTTAAGCGGCAGAATTACGACAATTATGCGGGCGCTCTTTCGGGCGCTTCGAGCCATACTGGTCTAGCCGAAACCGACACAACAACGTCATCCACCGAACCGCATTACGGCTGTGCTATCCTGGTGGCGTACGACTTGCATGCCGCAGACGGTAGAGCGCGAAGCTGAGAATATCCAAAATGGACGAAAGAAAGCGCGAAAGCATAGTCGCCTACCTGCGACGCAGGATGGCAGACTTCGGAATCAAACCGGAAGACGTCGCCACCTCAATTGCGGCAGACCAGGAGCGGTTAAGAGCGGTGCGTTACCGTGACGCCGCCGGCCACACGTGGGACGGCAGCGGCGACACTCCGCAGTGGGTTGTGCAAGCGACCAGCGCCGGCCAATCGCTCGAGCACTTCGCGATTAGCGGTGCCGCTCAACCAGAGAAGGGGAAACGCGCCACCGTCGACTGGCGCAACGACCCGTTTGCGGGAACCCGGCTCGCAACGAGCAAAGCAGATCGGCTCAGCGCCGCCTGAGAATTTCCACTCGGAACGTCGGCGTTGCTCCAGCGCAGAAACCGGCCCAAGCGGCCGACCGAGTGCACGACCGGTATAACGGAGCACGCTACGCCCTCCCAATTTAATAGTTTCCGTAAAATTAGGTCATAATCACAATTCCTCCGACCAACCCGTCAAGAAGTTGGACATGGCCTTCAGCGAACCAGGATCTTCGCTCTTCAGGTGGGTAGCCTCGTCGGCGCCGGGTCTGAGCGTTGACAATCGACAAGCACTGCTCGCCAATCTCTTCACCCGCACGCCTGAAATCGTTTTTGCGTCGGTCTGCGAGGTCAGTGTCGCAGCGACTGCCTTTTACCGACATCGAACAGCGCTATATGCCTATTGGGGTGTCGCGGTCCTCACGTTACTAGCTGCACGTCTGGCATTGATTTATGCGTGCCGCCAACGCGCGGCATCCAGGCAACCTACGCTCACGTCGGCATACCTGTTCGCGAGTATTCTGTGGAGCGCGCTCTTCGGCTTTGGCGCTTTTCTTTGCAACATTAGCGGTGACCAGACTCTCTTCCTGCTCGGGAACGTGTGCGCTGTCGGCGTCATCGGTGGTCTGGCTGGTCGCAACTCCGGTACGCCTCGCCTTGCAATGGTCCAGATTTCGCTGATCCTCGGCTTGTTAGGTCTAGGCGCGGCGTTATCACCGGGTTCTGGCAAGCTCGTATTGCTGTTTCAGGCGCCGTTTTGTGCGGCGGGCTTTTTTTCGGTCGCACTACGCAGCAATCGCGACACCGTAGCATTGCTAAAGGCGCGGGAATACAGTCATCACCTCGCGGTTCACGACAGCCTTACCGGGCTACCCAACCGCACCCGTATCAATGAACTCCTGCTCGAGCGAACCGAAGCCAGCTCTCCGCGCCGGGCGTCGCCCTTCGCTTTGCTTTTGATTGACCTCGACGGTTTCAAAGCGATTAATGACAGCTTGGGCCATACCGCAGGGGACCAGATACTGCAGGAAGCAGCGAGCCGCCTTCGCGAGATGTTCGCCGAACAGGAGTTGGTCGGCCGTTTGGCTGGCGATGAGTTCGTCGCCATCTGCGATGGTGTCTCCTCGAAAAGCGTCGCTGGCACAATGGCGGAGAGAATCGTCAACCTGCTGTCGCGCCCTTTCGTATTGCCTGAAGCCACTGTGCACGTTGGTGCGAGCGTCGGAATATCGCTCTACCCCGAGCACGCAAATACAGGCCCTCAGCTTCTGATATGCGCCGACCGTGCACTCTACGCGGTGAAACGCAGTGGCAAACGAGCGTTCGCAGTTTTTGACGCAAGCGAGCACGCTTTCGACGAGGGCCTGAGTTTGCTGCGAAGCGACCTCGAGGGAGCATTGCAGTCGTTCTCAGGCCTGCGCGTCGAGTATCAACCAATCGTCGCGCTTCACGATGGCTCTGTCTCCGGCCGCGAAGCGCTTCTCCGCTGGAGGCATCCGGTCCGTGGTGAATTATCGCCCGCTGCCTTTATCCCCATCGCAGAGCGTACCGGCCTGATCATCGCATTAGGCGAGTGGGTACTGCGACAGTCATGCATGGATGCGATGACCTGGCGTGATGCCGCAACAGTGTCCGTCAACGTCTCGCCCGTACAACTCCGTGAGGATTCGTTCGCGTCAACCGTGTATGGAGTTCTCGAGGCGACGAATCTTCCCGCGCAGCGGCTAAACATTGAGGTGACCGAGACGGTATTTCTCGCTGACGATGCCACTACTCACCAGAACCTCGCAAAACTTCGGGATATGGGAGTCGGGTTGGTGCTCGACGACTTCGGAACCGGCTTTTCGACGATGTCGACGATCGTCCGCTTTTCTTTCGACAAGCTCAAGATAGACGGGTCGTTCGTCAAGGAGGCCTTGCAGAGAACAAAATCTGCAGCGGTCACTCGCGGAATCGTAGCGCTCGCGCGCGAGATCGGCATGCCGACTACTGCTGAAGGTGTTGAAACAGAGCAGCAACTCGAGTTTGTGCGCGCTTGCGGATGCACGTACGCGCAGGGATTCCTTCTCGGACGACCGGCCCGCACCGAATCGATTGCCCGGGGTGGTATCGAGTCGACGAGATGACGAAAAAGTGAGCCGGCATCATCGGCCAGCCGGACAGCTGAATCGACGCAACTCTCGCCCTGTCGTGAATCCGACAGCGGAGCGTGGCATCGGTGGCAGGCGACCGGTAGGGATCCATGAACTTTGAATAGCGTCGTCGAAGATCCGCTGTTGGTCGCGAAGCGGCGGAACCAGTTAACGTTGGCGGCAATCACCTTGTTCTCGCGAGAAGGCTTTCATAAGGCAACTGTGAAGGAAATCGCTGAAGAAGCTGGCGTTAGCCCAGGCACTCGAGCAACGCCTACGCCTCAACCGCGTGGTGGCTCCAATTCTTGAGAGACTGGCGCCGTGAGGACTTCTACGCCACGAGTTTTTTGCTACTTCAGCGTATCGAGTAGCGCCTTGGCCTCTTGCCAGTCAGCCGTGTCAAATCCCTCCTGAAAAGAGCGTAGGCTCGCAGAAAGCATCTGCCGACCAGTTTCCGGCTTACCGCAGTTTCGCCATAGGCGCGCGAGACTCAACGCCGCGCGCAATTCGAGCGACCTTGCACCCTGGTTGCGTGCGATCGAAATGGCTTCGAGGAAACAATCTTCGGCTTCTCCGTTGCTCGAAAGCTCACCGGACTGCCCACTTGCGCTCGGCAAGAGCAGTTCGCCTCTCAGCCGATGAAATTCCGCGAGACCATACCGTTCCCCTGTCCGATTAGCGGTCTTCAGCGCCTCAGTCAGCGCCTCCATTGCTGCCGACGCTTGCCCTGCTTTGGTGAAAGCCTGTGCGAGCAACGACAACTGGTATGGCCGCGCCAGTTCAGCGCCCGTCGCCAGGCAAGCGCTAAGGCCTTTTTGGATCTGGTCGATGCCTTCTGCGGCATTGCCTTGTTCCGCGAGCGCCCACCCCCGCAAGATCTCTCCCCATGCCAACCAGAATGGAAACCCTTGCTCGTTCGAAAGCGTGGTGGCCGCTTCAGCGTACTCCCCAGCGATTTGCGCCTGACGTCGACACTGATACACTTCGGCGGCGACGGCGAGGGCGAGCGCTAGGCTGTAGGGATGCGACAGCTTGCGGGCCAGCGTCAGCGCATCCTGGATTCGGTTGGCGGCCTGGTCCGGATATCCGAGGTACCAAAGGGTCCGGGCTCCAGCGATGAGCCCGTGTACCACCGGATCTTGACCAAGTAGAAAGGGCGTGGCCGTATGGTGTTCACGGTCGATGGCGGCCAGCCCCCGCTCCAAATAGGCTCGTGCTTTTACAAGGTCGCCTAAATAGAAGGAACTGGTGCCCAACGCGAAATTAGCCTGACCAATGAACTCTGGATTTTGTGTACGTTCAGCCAGACTTAGTAGTCCCTCGCTTAATTTGTATGCGGTGTGATGCCCTGCACGAAGGGAATAAAAAGTCCGCAAACCCAACTTCGCCTGAAAGGCTTGCCGAGTTTCTCCACCTTGCTCACACAGGGCAAGCGCTCGACTGAAGGTTGCTTCCACTTCAGAAGACCCGTAACCCTTCGCCGCAATCAAGGCCGTACCGACAGCAATACGCAACCCGAGTTCCTGACTCGCGCGCTCGGGCGTATCGGGTAGCCGCTTGAGCAACTCGAGCGCAGTATTCAGATGCGGGATGGCTTCCAGATGTGCCGATCGCTCGAGCGCCTGGCTCCCGGCGCTGAGAAGATACTCCACCGCCTTGGGAATGTTGCCGCTCAGACTGTAGTGGTGAGCAAGATCGCTGCAATGGCTGCCCAGTTGTTGGCGGTACAGCACCTCGATCGCCTGCGCGGTTCGTTCGTGCAGTGCGCTACGCTGCTCGGTCAGCAACGCCTGGCCTGCCACTTCCTGTGTGAGAGAATGCTTGAAGGCGTACTCGACCTCCGGAAACGCTGGCCGCTCGTAAATGAACTCGCTGGCTTGAAGCTTGGCCAGCAGATAGCGCAAGCGATCTTCAGGCCGCCCAGCGACCTGCCGCACGAGGCTCCACGTAAACTCCGTGCCGATCACGGCAAGCGTTTGCAATAGCGCCTTCTCCGCCGGATCGAGGCGATCCACGCGGGCGGCGAGCACGCCTTTCACGGTGGTCGGGATCTGGAATGTATCGGGTGCCACTTCGATGCGGTACTTGCCGGCTTCGCCGAGCAGGACTTTTTCCTCAACGAGCGTCTGGACCACCTCCTCCATAAAGAACGGGTTGCCGTCGGTTTTGTCCAGAATCAGCCTCTTGAGACGCGCAAGCGAAGCGTCTTCCCCCAACAATGTGACAAGTAGTGCTTCGGATTCAACCTGACCCAGAGGATCAAGTTTCAACTGCGTGCAATCACTGTTCTGGTGCCAACCAGGCCGATACTCCGGCCGGAAATTCAGCAACAGCAGTATCCCGGCGTCGGGCACGCGCTCAATGAGCGCATTGAGAAATGCCTCCGTTTCGCGGTCCAGCCACTGCAGGTCGTCAAACAGCACCTGCACAGGCTGATTGACGCTTTCGCGCACCAGCAGGCGTGTGATCGCGTCGAAAGTACGCTCCCGCCGGATTTGCGGGTCCATGGCGAGCAAGGCCGAGCCCTGCTCCTCGATGCCGAGCAGATACAGCACATAGGGCAGGAGTTCCTCGAGCGTTCGGTCGAGGGTCAGCACCTTGCCCACGACCTTCTCGCGGCAGGTGCGCTCCACGTCCCGGGGGGTGATCTGGAAGTAGTTCTTCAGCAGCTCGATCAGCGGCAAATAGGCAAAGGCTTTGCCGTGTGAAACGGAGAACGTTTCGAGCACCAGTGCACTGCCGGATTGCGCGCGGGCCTTGAACTCAAGGAAAAGCCGGGACTTGCCGACCCCAGCCTCCCCTACCACCGCGACGATGTGGCCGTGCCCGGCGCGCGCACGGCCCCACGCCGAGCCCAATTCGTCCAATTCGGAGGAGCGACCCACGAAGCGAGCCAAGCCCCGGTGCGCGGCCACTTGCAAACGCGTGCGCAATGGCCCCGGACCGACCACTTCATATACCGGGACTGGCTCCTCCATGCCCTTGACGCGGGTGGTCCCCAGCGCCTTGAACACAAAATAGCCCTCGGTCAGCTTATGGGTGGACTCGCTCACAAGAGTCGTCGCCGGCGTAGCGGTACTTTCCATCCGTGATGCAATATGGACCGTATGCCCCACCGGGTCGTAGTCGGTGTGCAGGTCATCCTTGCGGATCGAGCGCATAACGACATCACCTGTATGAATGCCAACCCGAATCTGCAGCGCGATACCGAATTCCAGTCGCACCCGATCGCTGTGGTGGTGCATGGCTTCCTGCATGCGCAGCGCTGCATAGACTGCTCGTTGCGCGTGATCCTCATGGGCCAGCGGGGCCCCGAACAAGGCTAGGATGCCGTCGCCGAGGGACTTGGCCACGTAGCCCTCATAATGGTGCACGGCCTCCATCATTAGCGCGATAACCGGGTCTATCAGACGCTGGGCATCCTCCGGATCAAGATCCCGAATCAACGCAGTCGACCCCGCCATGTCGGCGAAAAGGATAGTAATCGTCTTGCGTTCGCCGACCGCCGAGCCCCGGGCATCCAGAGTTGCCTGTTCGGCCAGAATCCGCTCAACCAGGTGCTGTGGTGTGTACTGTATAGGGACTGATGCACTGACTGCTTGCGCGGTGCCACGAATCGATGCCGCGGCCATCGGAGCGCCGCAGCCAGCACAGAACTTCGCCGTAGAGGTCGATACGCGTCCGCACGCCAGGCAAACCGGGGGCAGCAAAGCGGCGCCACATTCCTCACAGTAATTTGCGTCCGCCGGATTCTCGAAGCCGCAGCTCGTACAGCGCATTACCGCCTCCCGGTCGTTCGGGCATGTTTCATTACACGCCGATTCAAAACCCAAGGCAAGGCGCAAGCCAGGAGAGCCGTGATCTCCTTGAGTGGCTGAAGTTTTCTTCAGAAGCCGCCACGGAACACGGCTATAAAGTCACTATGACTTCCGTGAGGCATAAGGAGCTGGTGCGGCGCCAACATCGGCGTAGCATGGCTGCGACGTCGCGTCGGCGCTCATCTACAAGGTTGAATCCGCACGCCTGCACCAAGCGCGACTGGGTGCAATCGCTCGTCAAGACGCCCACGTGACAGAGCCGACACAACAACTACGTTGGCAACCGCTGACTAGCAGGTCGCGCACGCTCATTCGCCAGCCTTGCCGATGCCACTCCATACGACCTTGACGGCTTTGCGGAACGCATGCAAACGCGAAGCATCGTCTTCGCTCCAGCGAAGGAAAATAACAAGGCCCTCGCAACTGGACACGATCAATGCGCCACGCAATTCCCGTTCTTCCATCGACAGTTCCGGATTGATTTCGCCGACAAGCTGCGCAAAGAGCCTCGTGAACCGCTTCTGTACCTCCATGGCGACATCGCGCGCGAATGGCTCATGCTGCGCTAATCCCCAGCTTTCGATGACGCCTGCCAACAATCCGGTTTTGGCAAAGCCGGTGAAAGCTTCGTCGATGATCGATTCGAGCCGCGCCTGCGGGGAGCGGCTTCTGTTTTCGGCAAACCCCCGAAAGCGTTCGAAGTACCGGTTTGCAATCTCCTCGATTGTGGCGCGCAACAGTGCTTCCCGGGTTGAAAAATAGTGCTGTAGCGTGCTCAGACGAATGCCCGCATCGTTGGCCACGCGGTTAATCGTGTACCCTGCGTACCCCGCGGCAATCAGCACGTTGATCGATACATCGATGATCTCGGGCACCCGGCTCTCTCGATTACCGCGCCGTCGCACAGGTGCGGCGGTTTGCGGATCAAATAGTGCTTCGGAAGTAAGGGTCAGTTTTTTCACGTGCACTCCGTTCTCCGGCATTGATTGTTTTGCTGTTCAGCGCGAAGTTAGGGACCGGCAGCGGATCATGAGGTCGCGCTTGTCCGGTGGGACAAATCAACATTGCAGCTCTGAGTGTCCTCAACATCGCGTTTTGCCGCTGCGCGGGTGCTCCGGATGCTTCCGGAAGCGCGTAACGTAATAGGTTGCGCAGCCGTACTTAAGCATAGGTTGGAATACCGGTTCTTCCCAGTCACCCGGACCTCAAACATCCTATGGATAAAGGCTCGCTGCGATCTATATCGTTTACCCTGACTACCGCAATTTCCGGGTTTACAAATAGGTTGTTCAACCTATATTTGACGGTAGGGTAACCGACACGATGTTCAAGCCACGAAGTGGCCGGGCATGACGGTCGCGCGGTAGACGAAGGTTTGACCATCGTCTTTTTCCGGCACGAAGACGGCTCGTGGAACGTGTTCCCGGCGAAGGCGAGCACGCCGGCGATGCACCCTTACCCGCTTGTGGCGTGAGCGATGTGTCGATAGTCAGGCGACCTGAGGAGGACGCAATGAACATCCTGAAATTGGCGGCGGACTCCGGGATGCTGGTCGTCCTTGATGGCAGAATCGGTCGAACCGAGTACCGAAGCGTCCATGGAACCCTGGATGCATTTCAGCGCTTTGCGCAAGCATTGGAATCGGCATTGGAGAATGCCGACGGGTCCGATTGCCCTCGAAGTCGGAGCGATCCATGCGCGTAGTCTTCGTGATCCTGAATAAATGGCCGGATCACTAAACAAGTCCCCACTCGGACCCGGAATGCTCATCGTAAGCTGGCCATGAAACTGGAACGGGTACATGACATGGTGTTGCCAGATCGCGTTCGCTCACACTGGGTAACAAGCGCGATTTAGCGGAGAGGTAGATGAAGGTTTCTGGAAACTATACCTGGTTAGCGGTGCTTGCTGCGCTCGCCCCCGGTCTGCTGCCGGTCTCGTCCTACGCCTATGAACTCGATCCGCAACTCAACTGTAGATCGAACGCACATGCGTTCATCTCCCCGCTGTTAAAGGATCGGTATATCGATCCGAAGCCGATGCGCGTCGAAGCGAACTCAGTTAACGCATTTCGACCGGAGCACGACAGCAACTTGACGGCATTTGGATTTCGGGTATATGCCGTCCTCGGGTATGAGCACGGTGATGCGCTATTCAAGCGCGGAGATGGTCAGCCTGTTGCGGACTCGGCCTATGGAGTGGTAGTACTCGGCGCCGCCGAGACGGTCGAAGCGCAAGCGCGCCGAGCCGGCAGCAGCGCTGTCGTTCACCAGGTAGTCCCTCTCCTGCTAACGGCCATTTTCTGCAGCGGACCGTGACGCGCGACCGTCACCGACTGTCGGCACGTGTTGCAGTTCTTCCGCTAGCGGTGTCCACAGAAGCGCTAGCTTGTCCATTAATTCAGCTAGTGTGCCCTTGCTGGGGTGACGAAAACTGCAGTCTTCGCGATAACGATTTATCGCCCGAAGAGCGCCAGCAAAATGGGCGGCATTGCGTAAAGCGGATGCAGGTAACGTTTCAAGCGACACATGCGCATGCGAACGCCGGGCCGGCATTTCGAGCAACTTCACGTGCAGCGTGACGGACGGCGCGCGCGACGAGTTCTTTCCGTGCTACCGCAGCTATATCGCCAACAACCTGCCTCGGGGGCATGCGACGATGTCGAGGCAAGAATATGAAGCGCGCGCCTCGCCACGCGCCGCGCTATTCGTGGCCAGCGTCTAAGAATTCGTCGATAGGGTACTAATGGAGCACGAGTTGTTCGGTCATCAACGCCATATGGCGCAGATGTACCTCAGCAGGATTCCCTTCGAGAAGTTCCGCGCATCAATCGAGTTACTTGCGACCGAAGTCACGCGAGCAGTGAAAAAAAAACTTCGCCAATCGACAGAAACCCCCGCATCCGCCCAGTTTCTCCGGCGCGCATTCCTCATGGTTATTTCCATGTAAACCCCCATCTAAGGCGCACTGTCCGCCTGCCGTAATTCAACCTAGTCACACGCGTATTCAAACACTTGCGCGCTTGCTCCGCGCCTCATCCAATTTCTCCAGCATTCGCTCCGGAGTTCCGTCATGCAATGGTTCTATCAGTTAACCGTAGCAAAGCGCCTGACCATATTGGTCACAAGCGCCGCAATTGGGTTGTCGCTCGTTGCGACCCTAGCATTTCAGCAGGTACAGCGGGTCTATGACGCTGCGAGCTATGCAAGTGTCAACACGGTTCCAAGTCTGCTTGTCCTCGACGATGCCCAAAGCGGACTCGATACAATGCGCGTGATTGTGTACCAGTTTCTGCTGAGCACGACCAGTACGGTCAAAAGCGCCCTAAAGGACCGAATCGGCAAGCAGCACGACCGTCTCGTCGACGCGCTCAAGCGCTATGAACCGTTGATTTCCGATGATCACGATCGTTCGTTACTCACTGCAGACCGTGACGTGCTCGCGGCATACGACGTGCTCCTTGACAAGGCGCTCGAACTGTCGAGTACAGACGCAGCGGCGGCACTCTCCCTCGCGGAAACGCAGATGGCCCCCACCGCTGAGAAGCTAAATTCGGCGCTCATAAGCCACCGCGCCTACAACGTGGAACTGGGGAAAAATGGCAGCGCAGAAGCCGCACGGATCATAAACCGGGTCCTGTGGATGATTTCAATAGTTTCAGCGACGACGGTTTTGGTGATTTCCGGGCTCGGCATGGCCATCGTGCGCCACTTGCTGCGCGAGCTTGGTGGCGAACCATCGTACGCTGTCCAGGTCGCAAAGCGAATCGCCGCAGGCGACCTTGCCACTGAAGTGCAAAGCAAGGCTGGCGACAGAACAAGTCTGATTGCCGCAATTGGTACGATGCGCGACAACCTTGCGCAGATTGTCGGTCGTGTGCGAGACGGCACTGAAGCAATCGCCAGCGCATCCCGGCAAATCGCGGCCGGCAATCTCGATCTGTCGGCACGCACAGAAGAGCAAGCTGCATCGCTACAACAAACGGCCGCGTCGATGGAGGAGCTCACCGCAACGGTCAAGCAAAACGCCGACAGTGCGTCGCAGGCGAACCAACTCGCATCGGCCGCTTCCGACATTGCTGAGAAAGGTGGCCAGGTGATGACTCAGGTAATCGGAACGATGAATACGATCAGCGAGGCGTCAAACAAGGTCGTCGAAATCATTGGCGTAATTGAGAGCATCGCATTCCAGACCAATATTCTCGCGCTGAACGCGGCGGTCGAAGCTGCGCGCGCCGGCGATGAGGGTCGTGGCTTCGCGGTGGTCGCGTCGGAGGTCCGCGGCCTTGCCCAACGCAGTGCAACTGCCGCGAAGGACATCAGGAGCCTGATCATGGAGTCTGCGTCGCGGGTCGAATCGGGGGGACAGCAGGTCGGACAAGCTGGTGCGACGATCGAAGAGGTCGTTGTAAACGTTCGGCAAGTAGCGAGTATCGTCGCGGAGATTGCCTCGGCAGGCGTGGCGCAAGGGACGGGCATCGAACAGGTCAACCAGGCTGTCACGCAGATGGATCAGGTGACCCAGCAAAATGCAGCGCTCGTCGAGGAAGCAGCTGCAGCGGCCGAAAGTCTACGTCACCAATCCCGGGAGCTTGAGAGCCTTGTGAGCGTTTTCGAGGTCTCTGCCTAGCTGCGGATTCGGACGCACACTCGAAAATCCTACGCGCATTAGACGTTCCGGGTCGACGGCTGCCATAGGAGAGCGGACGGCCGTCGCCGGTAGCTCACTGAGGCCGGCACCTACCAGGGACGCTGACCTCAAAATCGAATGTAGGCCGAGTTAGACTAGTCAGTAATCAGGAAGCGGGCTCGACTCTTCGCATCCTTGATCCAGTTTGGTGCGCGTCCTCTGCCTGTCCAGGTGGCGCCTGTCGCTGGATCGCGATATTTCGCGGGTGAGGCGCCCTGCAAACGCTTCGTCCTACCACGGCGACTACCAAAGATGTCGCGCGGCGTATAACCGAACTCAGCCACCTTTGTTCGGATATCTGCGAGTACGGCCTCGAACTCTTGCTGACGAACGGCGGATGCCTGAATCTCAAGCTCTGCGATTTGCGCTTTCAGTTCCCTGTACGTTGCCACGGACCATCTCCCCCACGTCGATAGCACCCAGTCATGATAGTGTCTTTCGCAGGACGATGATCGCATCTGGGACGGCGGTTGCCGAGCTCGGAGCCGGCGCCTGTGTTCGCCGATATGCCAACTGTCAGCGGCACAGCGCACCCTGCATTGCCGCGCGGGCTATCGCCCATAACCGCATTCGCTCCACGCCGGCAAGCTCTCCAAGTGGCGTTCGTTGCAAAGCCCGTCCGCATGACGCTTCCTTTCGAAATCACCTCACAGTGTCTGATCGTTCTCTCCGCTAACACACCATGCAATCTGGCAGCGCATCAGCGAACGAGCCGACGGCTCTACGCCGTGCACATTTTGCCGACGCCCTACCCGGAAATCGCTCCGCCCAATACTCCTGTCCTGGTCAGCAAAAAAAATGAAAGCGCGCACGTACGTCTCTCCCAAAGATCAAGCAGATGCTTTAGGGAGAATATCTTCGTTTGAGATTAGCGAGGATATCCTCGATCGAGGATATCAAAGGCAATGCCGAAGGCCCCAAGGCAGCTAGAGCCGAGGTTCCTTCCACCGATCCATGCTGAATCGATTTCCGCCAGACTATTTCGAGTCCCGCGCCTCTAGCTTCGCCAGCGCGTCCGTTGTCTCAGGACTCATCCCCGTGGTATGGATTTCCCTAGCGCGCCACCGGTCACACCCGTCCACGCTAGCGGTCACCACCGAAGCTCTCCAGCGGGAGAGGCGGCCCTAACGTCGGTGGCATCGTGCGCAGTCGACGTGTGACATAGAATGTATATCGTCAAATCCCGCAATCGTCAACGCAGCGCCGGGACAATCTTTCGATTCAGTTCTACTTCGACTAAAAACTCCACTTACTAAGTGTGCGTTTTTCAGTAACGCTCGAACCGCCTCTTTACGGCATTTTCAACGAAGCCCACACCTACTCCGGCTGAGTCCGAATACATGCACGATTGACACTGTCGGCACCACAACGCCGCCACACTTCTCCGAAACGTACACTTTTCGGTGATGCATCGAAATCTAATCGTGAAGGCTGCCGACATCGCGCCACACACTCGATAAACTCCTCTCTTTACGCGGCCGCATCTAGCACAGTTCGTATCGGCGCCGCGGCGCGTCCAGCCCGAGATTTGCAACCTCTTGCTTCGATATCCTCGTGGCTTGTGCAAATCTTTCCAGCATTCACGTTCTGCGATGAAAGTCCCGCCGGCCGACAGTCACCTCGCATCGCGTCTCTTGGCTACTGCAACAGACATCTCGCGAGGTATATTCACGCCGTTCTTTACGGCAAGAATCTCGGCCATCACGCTGACGGCGATCTCGGCTGGCGTCTTGCTCCCGATATAGATTCCTATCGGTCCAGACAGGCGCGCGAGCGACGCTTCTGTCTCACTGAAATGCGTGATAAGTCGCTCGCGACGCGCGTCATTGTTTGCCCTTGACCCTATCGCGCCGACGTAAAACGCTGTGCTATGAAGAGCCTCCAGTAACGCGAGGTCATCCAGCTTGGGATCGTGGCTTAACGCGACAATACAACTACGCGAGTCCGGCCTGAAGGCTATTACCGCGTCGTCGGGCATATCCGTGACGATTTGAACACCCGCCTGCGCAGGTGCGTGCAGGCGATCCCGACGTGGGTCGCAAACAGTAACCGAAAAACCGTTAAAGAGCGCCATCGTTGCCACGTACTCAGTCAATGTACCCGCACCGATCAACAACATCCGATAGCCCGGCCCCAACGTACATGAAAGACGAGCACCGTCGAAGTGAAGCTCTTCGGGCTTGTCGGCACTGTCGAGTCGCACGAGATTGCGAACGAGACATAGTGATCGCCTGACTAGCTCTCCGCGCTTCAGACGTTCGACAAGCTCGCTCAAGACCTCTATTGCCGGCAGGAATTCAAGCACAAGTTCAATTGTGCCTCCGCAAGGAAGCCCGAAGCGGTGTGCCTCATCGGCGTCGACACCATAGAGGACGATGTCGATCGAAGAGTCGGGATAGCTCACAGGGCCGTTCACCGTCGTATAACGGCACACGAGATCGTCTTCGATGCATCCGCCGGACACGCTGCCGACTGTCTTACCGTCCTCACGCAACACCATCATCGAGCCAACAGGACGCGGCGACGAACCCCATGTCCTGACAACCGTGGCTAGTACCACGCGGTGTCCGGAAGCGAGCCACTCGTGCGCGGCTCGTATTACCATGAGATCGATGTTCTCCATGCTCACCGAGCCCCTTTACCAATATAGGTTCTCATTCCCTGTTAAGCGAAACTCCATCCCTGCATACAGGGAGTTCCCCGCGGATACACAGGTTGCCATCAATTCATTCGCCGGAATGCGTACATACAGTGCGCCTTAGTTTGCCGAGCGCTGTGCGCTGACCTGCTCAGCCGTAACGGTCCCCTGCTTCGAGCCAAAATGGCTCAGCACAAAATTGGCGACCGCAGCGATGTCCGAATCCGAATAGGCCTCGCCAAATCCAGGCATCTGCTGGGTCCGTCCGCCGACCGTGAGGCTCGTGCCGTGCAGCAGAACCTGCACGAGCGCCGCGCCGGACGGATCGTTCACCGCATGGCTGCCGACGAGCGTGGCATATTCGGTCTGGCGGCCCACGCCGTTCCATTGGTGGCAACCGGCGCAGTCGCCCGCGAAGAGGCGCTCGCCGCGTGACATGCCCGATGCCGCCAGCGTCGAGCCGGGTAGCACCGCATTCGACGCTCGCGCCGCCGACGGATCAAGATCGATCGTCGCGCCCGCCCGTGACGCGCCCGCAACTGGCGCGACGCTGCGCAGATATACGACCAGTGCGTTGATGTCGCCGGGCGTCAGGTACTGCAGGCTGTGCTCGACCACGTCGGCCATCGGTCCCGACGCCGAACTGCGCCCCGGTGCGTGGCCCAGCGACAGATAGCGCGCGACCTGCTCGTCGGTCCACGAGCCGATGCCGTAGCTCTGGTCCGCGGTCGTGTTGTACGCCTTCCAGCCCTCGATCTCCGCGCCGGAAAGATAATCGCGCGACTTCATCGCAAAGCCCGTGTTGCGCGGAGTATGGCACTCGCCGCAGTGGCCCAGTGCCGTCGCGAGGTACGCACCACGATTCCATTCGACGCTCTTCGACCCATCGGGCATGAAGCGCTGCTCGCGAAAGAACGCGAGGTTCCAGACCGCCATACCCCAGCGCTGATCAAATGGAAACGACAGCGCATTGGCGGGCGGCTCCCCGGCTATTGGCCGCAGCGTCAGCAGATAGCGCTTGATGGCGAGCACGTCATCGCGGCTCATCTGTGCGTACGACGTATAGGGCATCGCGGGATACAGACGGCCATGCGAGCCCACGCCCGCACGCACCGCATTCACGAATGCGTCGTCACTCCAGGCGCCGATGCCGGAGTCGCGGTCCGGCGTCAGGTTGGTGGAATAGATTGTGCCAAACGGCAGGCGGAACGCCCTGCCGCCCGCATAGGGCGTGCCGCCCTGCGCCGTGTGGCAGGCGACGCAATCGGCGGCCTTGGCAAGATACTCACCGTGCGCAATGGCAGCGGGCAGATCAGCCGGCGTGCCCGCCACGGGAGGTCGCGGTTCCGGACCGGCAGGCGCAAGCCACGCGCGGCCTGCCCATACGGCGGCCGCGGCCACGACGGCCAACGCCGCGTAGCCGATGAGTTGACGGACTTTCACGATAGGATGTTCTCGAAGCGGCTGGAGGAATCAGGCGGGACGCAGCGTATCGCCGAGTGGCAACGACCGGAATGCGGCACCGGTCGCCGCCGCGAGTGCGTTCACGACCGCGGGCGCGATCGGCGGCACGCCAGGCTCACCCATACCGGACGGCGCCTCCTTCGACGGCACGATATGGACTTCGACAGGCGGCATGGCGCTCATTCGCAACACGGGATAGTCGTTGAAATTGCCCTGCTTGACGCGTCCCTGGTCCAGCGTGATCGCGGCGCGCAGGAAGGTGAGGCCGAAGCCGATGCCTCCTTCTGCCTGCGCGGCCACGATATCCGGATTGATAACCGTGCCGCAGTCCACTGCGCACACGACGCGGTCCACCGTGTACGAGCCGTCCTGCGCCACCGTCACTTCGGCGACCTGTGCAACATAGGTGCCGAACGCGAACTGCAGCGCCATGCCCCTGCCGCGCCGCGTACCGGCCGCACCCGCCGTGAGCGGGCTGGACCAGTTGGCCTTTTGTGCGACGAGATCAAGCACACCGCGAAGCCTAGGCTTGTCGGCGAGCAGCGCGCGGCGAAAAATGTATGGATCCTTCCCCGCCGCACGCGCCGCTTCGTCCATCAGCGTTTCGCCGACGAACGCGGCATGCGTGTGCCCCACCGAACGCATCCACTGCGTCTGCACGGGCAGCGTCGCGATATGCTGCGTGACCTTGAAATTCTGGATTCCGTAGGGAATGTCTGCGCTGCCTTCGACGAGCACGCGATCGACGCCATTCGCACCCGGCTTAGAGAAGCTCTGGCCCACGACGTCCTGATTCCAGGACACCAGATTACCAGCCTTGTCGACGGCCAGCCTTACGCGATGGACAGTAGCGGGCCGGTAATAGCCGGCGCGCATGTCGTCTTCGCGCATCCAGACGAGCTTGACTGGAGCGTTGACGCCCTGCGCACGTGCCGAGCGCGCGATGCGCACTGCCTCGCGCACGTAGTCGCTGTGCGGATTGGCGCGGCGGCCGAAGCTGCCGCCGGCGTAGAGCTGATTGATGGTGACCTGTTCGGGCTTGAATCCGAGTTCCTTTGCCGCGAGCATCTGGTCCATTGTGTGCCATTGCTCGCCGTTCCATATTTCACAGCGGTCCGCGTGCAGATGCACGAGACAGTTCATGGGTTCCATCGTCGCATGCGACAGGTACGGCTGCTCGATCACGGCATCGATGAATTTACCGCCGGAAGGTGCCTCACCCAGCACCTTGCCGCGATTCGCGGCCACGACGCCTGGCTGATCGGTGAGCGCGCGGTATTGCCGGTAAATCGCTTCGGAATCCAGGCCAGACGCGTGAGTGTTGTCCCACGTGATCTTAAGCGCGTCGCGGCCTTGCCGCGCCACCCAGGTATTGCGCGCGAGCACTGCAACGCCGCCCAGCACATCGGCGTCACCGGGAATCGTCAGCACCGCGACCACACCCGGAATCGCCTTGGCCACGCTCGCATCCACATGCGCGACCTTGCTGCCGATGCGCGGCGGATGCGCGATGACCGCAACCAGCATGTCGGGCAGCTTGATGTCCTGCGTATAGACTGCGGAACCGTCCACCTTGGCCGGAATGTCCACGCGGCGCGTTTTCGGACGGCCGATTAACCGGAATACATCCGGCTGCTTGACGACGATGTGCGTGGGCACCGGCTCGCGCGCGGCCGCGGCCACGAACTCCCCGTAGCCGCCCCGTCGTCCGGACGCAGTATGCACGATCACGCCATCTTCGACGTGCAGCGTCGAAGGGTCCACCTTCCATTGCTTCGCTGCCGCGGTGACCAGCATCATGCGCGCGGCGGCAGCCGCTTCGCGCATCTGCGTCCATGCGCCCGCCATGGCAGTGCTGCCGCCGGTGCCCTGCAACGTCCAGCCCATCGACGCGAACCTCGGATTCGCGTAACGCTTCGCGTCGGCCGGTGCGGCAACGATGTTTACCTGGCCAATCGGCACGTCGAGTTCCTCGGCAGCCAGCGTCGCGAGCCCCGTGAACGTGCCTTGGCCCATCTCCAGATAGGAGGAAACGACCGTGATCGTGCCGTCCGCGCCTACACGGATGAAGGCATTGGGCTCGAACGACAGCTTCGCCGGATCGAGCGACGCAGCTAGCGCGATGCCGCCGGGAAAGCCAACGGCGAGCGTCAACGCGGTCATGCCGCCCAGGAACTGACGCCGCGTGAGGGTCACGTCGCCACCACTCGGACCGGAAGCGCGCGAAGCGAAGGAGGTGTTGTGCGGATTACGCATGCTTGAGCGCCTCCGACGCCACGTGAATCGCTTCGCGAATCCGGCGATAGGTAGCGCAGCGGCAGATGTTGCCACTCATCGCCGCGTCAATGTCGGCATCGGTCGGGTCCGGCTTCGTGCTGAGCAGCGCGACCGCTGACATCACCTGGCCGGACTGGCAATAGCCGCACTGCGGCACCTGTCCATCGATCCAGGCGGTCTGCACCGCCGCGCCAATTTTCTGCGCGTGCACGGCTTCGATCGTCACCACGCTACGGCCCTCCACGGCGCCAACAGGTGTTACGCACGCGCGCACGGGCTGATCGTCCAGATGCACGGTACAAGCGCCGCATAGCGCCATGCCGCAGCCGAACTTGGTGCCAGTGAGCCCAAGCTCGTCCCTCAGGTACCACAGCAGCGGCATTTCGGCGTCACCGTTGAATGCGTGTGCTTGACCGTTTACAGTAATTTTGATCATTTTTCAGACCTTACAAGGGAACAAACTCGACTGACATTGCAGCTCGCTTCCATGAGTTCAATGGCACTTTATTGCCTGCGCGAATAGTTCGGAAGATAGTAAAATCAGCATACTCATGTGAATGTGGCTCACCAATGCCGAAAGAGAATCTGAGCGGCCCCCACGCGTTTGTCGCTGTGGCGGGTGAACGCAGCTTCACAAAGCGCGCTAAGATCAGGCGTAGTTACCTGCGCCCTGAGCTATCTGGAGAGTCGCGCCGCAACGCTTGCGAGGTCTGAGGTCAACAGCGAAATACTGTGGGATCCCCTAGAGGGTGAACCAAAGGTAAGGGTCGCGGCAGTTTCCCGCGCCAACGGCCTGCGCATTGAGCTATACGGACCACATCGCGTTCTTCACTGCTCTTTCGAGCGACTCGATGACTCGCTCGTGCCGAGGGGTGGAACGCGAGCACGGCTGAGCGCAGCCGCCGGATCGCGTTAGATGATTGCTCGAGGGGCCTGGAGCTGGCCAGACTGCGGTTACTCACCGTGCGCGGCAATCTACTGATTTCACTGGTCAGCGGAAAGAATACCGATGAGATCCGCATCGCCCTGAATGCGATCGGAAAAAAAACAGCAGCCACCGTTTCAGATTTCTGCCCAACGTGGGGTGTGAGTTCCGTGAGCGGCGGCAGCGGCGACACTCGCGCCTCGCATCGTGAAGCGGCAATAGCGCTTCTTGCCACAACGAAGCTCAGCAAACACGTGAGTGAAGAAACGCGCAGGCGGTCGCTTAAGATCGCCTATCTCGAAGGATATCGCCCCATCCTCGCGGCGCGCGCATCGATGCTCGAGTGCATCGCCCGTCGTGCACTTCCCTCGTTGTATTCATGGACGCACCTCACGACGACGGGCTTTCCAACAAATAAATAACGAACAGACTGACGGCGACGCTTGCCAGGGCAATGAACAAAAGCGTAACGTCGATCCAGCGGCCGCGTCGTTTGAGATCTGGCTGCAATGGATGGGGAATCGTAGCCATCACTTTCTCCTCCATCATCTCGCCCACGCTCGGCTGGTAGACCGAATCCAGTAATGCGTCGAGCAGCTTCGTGCGGTGGTAATTGCTTTTCTCGCGCGCTGTGAGCGAACCGAGACGGAGCAGCGCGTCGTGGCGCGTCTCCTCAGGCCAGCGCTCAATGTTCGTGCCGTAAACTGCCAACATGCGGTGAAATTCTTCCGAAGTCATTCGCATCTCCGTCCAAAGATCGGATCGAGCAACTGTTGCTCCATCAAACGACGCGCGCTTAGCAGTAGTTCTTCGATGACCTCAACGCCTGTGGACATAACCTGCGCGGCTTCAACTAAGCTCAATTTTTGATAGTGAACAAGAATGAGCGCCTCTCGCTGCCTCACCGGTAAGCCCATCAGGGCGTCGCGAACGCGATTCAAGATCGGGCGGTAAGGAATCAGATCAGCCAGTAGTTGCTCAGACTCGTCCAGTGCGACCGTCGCCACGCTTGCGCCGTCAACGGAACGGCAACTGACGACGATCCTGCTGCGGCAAATGGCCAGGGCGATCGAATGCATCCAGATATCAACGTTGACATCACGGGCGGGGAAAACGTCAGCGCAATGCCAAACCCGGACAAATACTTGTTTCGCGATTTCCCCTGCTTCATCGAGTTCACCCATCATCTGGTAGGTGAACGACACGATGCGCTGGAGCTTGCGCGCGACCAATGCCCGGGCGGCGAACTCATCTCGCGCAGCAATGCGGCGGATAAGCGAGGAATCAGAATTCCGGTTGAAAATCCTGGACATGGCTTTCGATTCAAGGGATACGTCTATCCGAAATCCTGATCTCCGCAACGCCTTGCCCGTGCCACGGGCATGCCTCACAAGTGACCGGATTCTTTGCCGAATGACGCGCACTCGACTCAGCCGGTACTCATTTCGATTCATTGCGGGGTCATTTCGGGAAGGTCCGCACGCTTTCTCAACGGACGAACAGCACGATATTGCCGCAAAAAGAGTTACCAGAAACTTACTAGCGAAACGGCGATCCTGTAGGCGTGCAGCGCAACTGATAGCGACGACCGCAGCCGCGCTGAATGGTCAAGGCGATGAATGGCTCAAACACACAACGCCCCTTCGTTAAATGCATACGCTCGAACCCGGCCGGCCGACCAGCTTTCCCGGACCAAATTGAGCCGGACGAACCACCACCCGTGCCCGGACGGACTCGCGTTAAGCACGTCCGCAGCACTCAACGGAGACGCGCATTCCACTCTCGGCGCCCCCACCATCTGCGACCGTCCCAATACCGTGTGCCGTGCCAGCCAATCACGACCGCATCAATGACGGCCGGGGCAGCAGGATAAAAGGCGACAACGGGAGGCGCCGCAACGACAACTGGCGCTCGAGTCACCACAACCGGGGCGGCATAAACGGGCGCAGGACCGCCCACGTCAATCCCGACCGATACACCTGCCATCACCGTCTGCGACCAGTTCGATGTCAGTGCCACAGCACCAAATACAATCAGGCGCCTTACTCTCATCGAAAACCTCCTTCCAAAATCAGATGGGTTGATACCGCCAGGTGCCGCCTATGCCAGCAACCTTCGTTCGCCGCTGCTATCCCTCAACGCAACCCTCTCGAAATGCCTGAAACTCACGAAAATTGCGTCACTGCGAGATCTTGGCCAAGTTCGACTTACCAAATAGTTACCCACCTGAATAGCGTCACCACCATGTTCAGGCACCGTTAATTGCCCTACCAGAGGTTGCGGCTGGAAAGTGAATGGAAAGTCTCGCGGGCCTAGAGTCGATGCCGCCTTAGCCATCCTCTCCAGGAGCACGCGTGAAAAAAAACTTTGCCCAGACCGGCGCGGGGGCGATTGCTCTTGCAGCCGCACTGCTGTATACCGGATCTGCCAACGCTGACGGCCTCTCGTCGAACTCACCTGTATCAGACGATTCAGGGCTAACAATTCTCAGTAACGCCACCAACGTGACGCGGTGGGGACTTGGCGCCGGCGTGGTTCTCAGGGCACAACCCTACAGTGGAGACGGCACCAAGGTGACGCCAGTTCCACTGGTTACTTTTGATGACAAGTGGGTTAGCCTTTACGGCACGACACTGGACCTGAAGATTGGCCATTGGGATGGCGTCAGTGTTGCCCTGCGCGGTCAATACGCCGTCACGGAGGGGTATAAGGCCTCAGATGCCCCTATCCTGAACGGCATGCAGGACAGGAAAGCCGCATTCTGGTACGGGCCCTCGGTAAAGTGGCAGACGGCCTTCGGTACCCTTTCGGGTGCTTTCCTGCTAGGTGGCAACAAGGGCGAACGAGCGAAGATCGGGTATGGCAAGGCATTCAGGTTCGGCGACTTTACGCTGGAGCCAAACCTGGGTGTTGAATGGTTGAGCGCGAAGTATGTCGGCTATTACTATGGCGTCATGCCGTCGGAGGCGACCATCGGTCGCGCGGCATATTCGGGGAATGCCACGTGGAACGCATCGATTGGTGCGCACACCAGCTACCAGCTTACGCGCCGGCAGTCCGTCACTCTTGATGCGGCCGTTACGCGCCTCGGTTCGGGGATCTCGGACAGTCCGATCACGGGGAAGCGCTATTCGCCGGCGGTCCTGGTCGGGTACCACTACCAGTTCAATTAAATGGCACTTTCATGTTGCGAGTAGCACTGGTTGAAGATCACGAACGCTTGGGCGAGATGATTCGCCACGCGCTTAGCCTGTCGGGCATTGAGACAGACGTTTTCTCCCGTATTTCGGAGGCATCCTACGGTCTGGCACGGGCAGAATACGCGGTTCTCGTCATCGACCGCGGCCTGCCCGACGGCGACGGCCTTTCACTGCTCCGTACCTTGCGGGCCAAGGGCCACACAACCCCGTGCCTGATGCTGACAGCGCGGGATGCGGTGCACGATCGGGTCGATGGACTCGAGAGTGGCGCTGATGACTATGTCACCAAGCCTTTCGCAATGAGTGAGCTAGTAGCGCGCGTTCGGTCTCTGATGCGCCGGCCGACGTCAATCAGCGATCTACAGATGTCATTCGCCGATATCACGGTCGACCCAGCGCAACAAACGCTGGCGTGTGGGCCAAATTCCGTACAACTCCCACCCGCCGAGTTGCAGATCGCTCTGTGCCTGTTCAAGGCTAGGGGTTCAACGGTCCGGCATGCCACGCTGGAACACGCGGCGTGGGGAATCAGTGATGCCGTAACGCCCAATGCCCTTGCAGTGGCACTGCATCGCCTTCGCAGGAGGTTGGCGGTCGTCGGTTCCCAGGTGCAGATCACCAATATCCGCGGCGCAGGCTTTGCACTTCAGTCATCGGTCGGTGCTGAAGGTCCAGCCAGCACCAATCCGTCGATACGCTGAGGCGCCATGATCGGTCGCTGGATTCGCAGCCTTTCTGTTCGTCTCTGGATCGCCAGTGTCGCCGTGCTTGCTGTTAGCGTCAGCTCAATTGGCATTCTCACCATCCACTTATTTGAACATTACCCGGATCGGTTCGGCAGAATGTCTGAGGCGGCAAAGGCTAGGAGCGTTGCGCGCGCCCTCAAGTTTGACGCGAACGGGCGCCCAGTCGCTGTCGATTTGCCACCCGACACCAGACGCCTCTTCGATATTGCACCAGCCGATTATAAGTACCGGATTCTCGACAAACACGGAACTGTCCTGTTCGCGTCAAAAAGCGCAATGACGGGCTCTTCGTGGGGCGATGTATCGCTGTCAGAGTCCGCAGGAAAGATCAGCCGACTTCAAATCGACGGACAGACAGCTGACCTCTCGACGCTACCGGTCCGGAACGGCTCCTCAATATACTACGTGCAAGTGGCCATGTCTGAACGCCTTGTTGAGACACTTGTTGAGGCGGGAATCAAAACCGGCCTGACCGCGGCAAGGATTAACTTTGTCCTGGTTATCGTGTTATTTGGGCTGACGATGACACTAGCCATGCATCGACTGCTGCAACCACTCCGTTCCGCATCCCGTGACGCGACTCTGATCACACCACGAAACCTGAGTGTGCGGCTCGCGCCGGCCGGCATTCCAAGTGAAATCAGGCCTCTCGTTGATGCATTTAACGAAGCATTGGGTCGGCTGGAAGACGGCTTCGCGGCACAACAACAATTTCTCGCATCGGCAGCCCACGAATTGCAGACTCCACTCACGTTGCTTCGTGGTCAGATTGAACTTCAGCCCACACTGCAAGGCAAGGAAATGCTTTACCGCGAAATTGACCTGATGGCAAGACAGGTGCGACAACTGCTGCATCTGGCCGAGGTCAGTGAAACGCAAAATTTCAACTTTCGCGATATCGAAATCGTTGATGTCGCCGAGGACGTCATTGCTTACCTCGCCCGAAGCGCTGATTCCGGGAGCGTTCGCCTGCAGCTCGAAACGTCAGAATCACCGGGAAAGATGCGTGCTGACAAGGGAGCGATATTCATTCTTCTCAAGAACATCGTCGAAAATGCAATCAATGCTGCCCCACCTGGCGGGACGGTAACGATCACCATCGACGCTGCTTCGCTACGCGTCGTAGATGATGGTCCAGGCATAAAGCCCGAATACTTGCCACATCTTTTCAAACGCTTCTGGCGCGCACCGGATGCTACACATGATGGCGCCGGACTCGGCCTAGCGATCTGCAAGGAGATCGCTTCAGCACACGCGTGGCATCTTGCCGTATGTAGTGGTCCCTCCGGAACGCAGTTTACCGTCTCGTTTTCTTGAGGAAACCGTGCTCTCCTCTGTGTCCGTAGCGACGGCTACCTCGACATTTTCAATCGATGTGCTTCATCCGGAAATAGTTCGATGAGGTCCGCGCGCCGAACCGCACTCGCCGTATCGCTAATCGTTGCCTATACATCCACACCAGCGTCTGCGAGCTCCCAAACGGTACATGCTGCTACGCCGCGGATGAAGGCGTGCACCGGCACGTCCGAATATCCTGCGCCGGGCATTGCCCAACCTACCATTACGGTGATGGGCGTAACGCCTCAACAAACAACATTGCTCTACGTTGGCTGATGGGTCGTAAGTCGGCACCTCACTCCGTCTCGTAAAGGCGACCTGCTTACTGGCCAGTAAACGAATCAGCTAGACCGTACCTCCATACGCGTGCGCGTGATGCATTACGGCAACTTGGAGCTCCTCGCATGCGCTAGCCCGACTTAAGCGCATTCACAACGAGTTCAACAGCGCGCGACGACTTGCGACGACTCGGGTAATAGACGTGATAGCCGACGAAGGTGGGGAACCATTCTTCGAGCACCCATTCAAGGCGGTCGGATTTGACGTAGGGTTCGACCAGATCCTTGGGCACATATACCAGCCCGAATCCGCCGAGCGCAGCGTCGACCATCTGATAGACACTATTGAACGTAAGCTGGCCGTCCACCCGAACCTGGAGTTGGCGTTTGCCATTACTCAACTCCCATGCAAGCAGCGAATTTCTGGTGGGCAATCGAAGGTTGATGCAGTTATGGAGTGTCAGATCACGCGGAGCTCTCGTCGCGGGCCGCGATTTCAGATATGCCGGCGATCCAACGATCGCCATCGTCATATCAGGAGCAATCCGCGCCGCAATCATGCCCTGAGCGACTTGGTCACCGAGCCGCACGCCGATGTCGTAACGGTCCGCGACAATGTCCGAAAGTCCGTAGTCGTTCACAAGTTCGATTTTCAGATCCGGATACACGCGCAGCAGTTCCTGCACGCGCGGCCAGACGTAGGTGTTCGCGGCGTATTCAGTGGTTGTAATCCGTACGGTACCGGCCGGTCGATCCTTCATTGCACGCAGCGAGTCAAGTTCGGCCTCAATTTCTTCCAATCGTGGTTCGATCACGGAAACCAGCCTCTCTCCCGCATCCGTCAATGAAACCTTCCTCGTCGTTCGCGTCAGCAACGGCAGCCCCATCCGCTCTTCAAGACCGCGCACCGTCCGGCTCAGCGCCGACTGCGACACCCCAATTTGTGCTGCAGCGCGGGTGAAGTTGTGCTCACGCGCGACCACAAGGAACGCTACGAGATCGTTCAGATCTTCTTTCATTAATGCTCCACAGGATAGGTCTATGCCGATATTGCCACCTAGTCGAGGCGGCGAACAGTCGATACATTGAACAGACTGGGCAGCACGTTACCTCACCGAAGCGGCATCACATTGGAGCAAACAATATCGAATCGAAACGCGCAGGCTCGCAACCCTCAATGAAATGTCCTGATGAATGGCTCAGCGGCACGGTGAGGATAGGACCGCTGAATGCCCATCCCCGCCCGCATGGATTTCGTCCCCAAGCTTCAAGGCTTCGATGAAGGCCCTCACGAGTGGAGCGCGGCACGAAGGGTCCATTCGTCGCCCCAAAGTCGTTTGTAAAATTGGTAGTTTGGGTAGGTCGTATTGCCCGTTCGGCTTCGAGGATCTCGCCAATCCAATCAACTATTTTGAGCGCTCCTGTCTGTCAAATCAAGCTCGACGGCGGGGGCAAGGAGGAAACGTACGCGGCTCGTGCTGCAATGTTTGCGCCGAACGCAAAGGTGCTTTGCTGTAGAGGCTATGCCAGCCAAGCACACTGCATCCCGAATGCAAAGATATGCGTGTAGAGTCTCCGGGCATATATGCCATGACGGACGCGACGGCAACGGAGGATCGCAACGCAGATCTAATTAGGTTATCTGTTAAAAATCACTATGTCGCGACGCGTCGAACCCATATAACGACGCGCGAGGCTAAAAAATATATACCTCTAGGAGGAGACAATGCATGCGCCAGAATCTGGCAGCGCAGGAAGCGCTGCGGACGCACATATCACAGTAGGAGACGAGAAGATGCTATCGCTTGAACAACGCGCCGTGGGTAAGGCCGCCCGGCATCTCGTCCCTCTAATTGTCATCTGCTTCTTCGTTGCGTATCTCGACAGGACAAACATCGGGATTGCTGCGTTGCAGATGAACAAAGACTTGGGCATGACAGCGTCAATGTTCGGTTTCGGCGCGGGTCTGTTCTTCCTGATGTACTTCATAATGGAAGTGCCGTCGAACCTCTTGATGATGCGATACGGACCGCGACGCTGGATCGCCCGCGTTCTGTTGAGCTGGGGAATCGTTGCGGGAGGAATGGCATTCGTCAAAGGTCCGATCAGCTTTTACATCATGCGCGCGTTGCTAGGGATGGCCGAAGCGGGATTCTATCCGGCCGTACTCTTCTACCTGACCCAGTGGTTTCCACCTGCTTATCGTGCGCGCGTCATTGGGTACCTCAACGTCGCTGGACCACTGGCATTCTTGATTGGCGCACCGATCTCGAGCTCGCTGCTTGGGTTTGATGGGCTGCTGAATCTGCGGGGTTGGCAGTGGCTGTTCATTATTGAGGCCCTGCCGGCGATATTCTTGGCAGGCGTCGTTTTGAAACGACTGCCAGATCGCCCGTCAGAAGCGAAGTGGCTCGCGCCTGAAGAACGCAATTGGTTAGACCAGCAATTGGTTAACGAAGAACGAGAGCGAAAGGCGATTCGTGATTACACGGTTATGCAAGCCATGCTTTCTCCAACTGTGTATATCCTTGGTTTCGTGATGTTCAGCGTGGTTCTGAACGTCTACAGCGTTGGGTTCTTTCTGCCACAGATCGTGAAGGCGTTTGGCTTGACCTATTCTCAAACCGGCCTTCTCTCAGCGGTCCCTTTCATCGCGGGAAGTGTCGGTATCTTGTGGATGGCTCGCCGCTCGGACGTGAAGGGGGAGCGTAGATGGCATACAGCTGCCCCGCTCTTTCTTGCAGCAATCGGTCTGGTGGCAGCTGCACTTGCGCAAAACCTCGAAATCAAAATATTGGCATTCAGTGTCGTTGCGTTCGGGGCATATGGCTGTGTTTCAGCATTCTGGACCTTGCCATCAACATTCCTGACCGGCGCTGCCATGGCGAGTGGCATCGCTGTTATCAACTCGATTGGCGCACTCGGTGGCTTTGCCGGGCCATGGTTGATGGGCATCGTGAAGGACGCAACAGGTAGCTTTTCTGGTGGATTGCTGTGTTTGGCCATCGTTGACGTGCTCGCAGTCGCGGCAGTATTGAGCCTTCCGAAGAGTTCGAGTCATGACGCTTCAGAGGACGCATGGGGGTCGGGCGTCAAGAGGACTCGCTGACGCAGACAGTGTCGACGAGGCCCCTTTCGCGCGCCGGATCATTCAACATCTCGCGCACCACCAACGTTGCTGAGAAATTCGAACGGCAGCGTTGTTGAATAGGGGTCTCTAATTTTCGACAGCCTATCTTTAAAATTAAATGAAACAACGGAGACCGGACATGTCACTTAAAGACATATCGATTGCAGTTTGTTTGACCGCAATGTGCACATTTGGCACGGCAACCGCCGCGCAGCCCACCGCGACCATTGACATCGATAGCGGTCCTGTGCGCGGCAGTGACGACGGCACGATGATGACCTATCTCGGCATACCGTATGCCGCGCCACCAGTGGGCGATCTACGTTGGAGGCCGCCGCAAGCACCAGCACATTGGTCGAAGACCCTTGAAGCAAGCACGCCAGGAAACGCCTGCCCTCAAAACGGAGATCTGGGTGCGTTTGCGTCGGCGGGCGGTCGTGAGGACTGCTTGTACCTCAACGTCTATGCGCCGAGCAACGCAAGCTCAGCGAGTGCGCCCAAGCCGGTTCTCGTATGGATTCACGGAGGCAATCTCACGGTCGGGCGGGGAAACGACTACAACCCCAAATTGGTTGTGGCCAGAAATATGGTCGTCGTTACCATCAACTATCGACTCGGGGTGCTTGGATTCTTCTCCAATCCCGATATCGACAAGGAGGGGCATCCGTTCGGGAACTACGGTCAAATGGACCAAACATTTGCACTCGATTGGGTCCAGCGAAACATCGGCAAATTCGGCGGCGATCCTCACAACGTTACCATTGCCGGAGAGTCGTCGGGAGGGACCAGCGTCCTAGCGCAGATTACTTCACCGTGGGCGCAAGGTAAGTTCCAGCACGCGATTGTGATGAGCGGAGCTGCCGAGATCATCCGACATCCCTATTTCGGGGCGTCCCGCCCGGTCGAATATGCTCGCAACGTTGGCGAAAAGTTTGCCGATGCAGCAGCATGCAAGGGCCAAGGCGCAGCTTGCCTTCGAAAGTTGCCGGTTGAGAAGATCCTCGCGCTGCAAAAGGACTATATCGTCAACCAAACGATTATCGACGGTAATTTTATGCCAATGCATCCGGGTGATGCACTACGTACTGGCAAGTTCAACGATGTATCGATTGTCAATGGCACGACGCGTGACGAAGGGACTTTCTTCTCCGCACTGCCCGAGAATGCGACGGGCCAGGCGATGTCAGAAGAACGTTATCAAGGTACCCTCAAGGCCTTCTTTGGCGACAAGTTGGCGTCGTCGGTCGCAAAGGAGTACCCCTCCTCGAATTACGAGACACCTAGTGAGGCATTCGCAGCAGTTGCGACGGACTATCTGTTTTCTTGCCCGGCACTCCAGATTGATAACTGGGCCTCAAAAAAGACAACAGTCCACGCTTACGAGTTCGCGGACAGGACCGCGCCTTCGTATATCCCGCCGACCACCTTCCCTCTCGGGGCTGCACACACATCGGAGCTCGCATATGTATTCGAGGGATTTCACGGAGGTAGCCTTGGCGTCGCCAAACCGTTGAATGCATATCAAAAGAAATTGTCCGACGAGATGTTGCGCTATTGGACAACATCGAGTGACACCTCAAATTGGACGACGTGGCCTAAATTCGAATCGGAGCATCCTCAGATCCTCCAGTTTACCCTTCCAACGGATCGGGTAATAAATAGCGCCTCATACGCAAAATTCCATCATTGCGGTTTTTGGACCACGACTGGCGTATTTTAATCGCGACGTGACGAAATCAATTCTCGCTTGCGAGTAGCAAGCGAGAACCTCGATAGAATTTCCCCCAATAAACGTTCATCTACGACTTTGCTGTCAATTCGATAGAGATCTCGTAACCCTGTATTCGTTTTCGGATCACAAAAATATTATGTACAACGAAATGCGAAAAATTATCATTGCCTCATTTTTTGTCGGAACTGGGATTTGCAGCGTGGCCCACGCCCAAAGCTCCGTTACATTGTATGGCCGGCTAGACTCCGGCCTGGATTTCATTAGTAATGTTGCTCAACCAAATGGGACATCGAGAAATCTCTTCCGCTATGGTAACAATCAATACTGCATCAGTTGGTGGGGCCTGCAAGGATCTGAAGATCTTGGCAGCGGTTTCTCAGCTGTTTTTAGGCTCGAAAGCATGTTTTCCGCGGGTTCAGGTTCACTACCAACTGACGCCCTATTCGGCCGGTACGCATACGTCGGGGTCGCGAGCGATAAATACGGTAGCCTCTGGCTAGGCCGGGTTATGGCACTAACAGATGAGACAGGCTGGTTTCTCGACCCGTTCGGCGAGCAGGCAACTGGTATCGCGAACCTTGCCAAGGGTCGTGCGTGGGGCTCGCGGGCGAATACCGTCACGTATAATTCAAACAAGTACGGTGGTTTTAACTTCCGCTTGCAGAATGGATTCGGTAATCAAGCAGGAAACTTCCGTGGAAGTCGTCAGTTGAGTGCGAGTGCCGCTTACACTCTCACCGGTCTGAGCCTGTACGGTGTGTACGAAGAAATTCGCGACGCGAATGGTAAGTTCTCGAGCCTGTACGAGGCGTCGCAGGAATATATGGTCGGTGCCACTTACTCGTGGGGGCCATTGAAGTTCTATGGTGGCTATCAACAACTGTGGTCATCGGGTTCTGACACTACCGTCACGGCCGACAATCCCTTGGGCGCCACGAGAAATAGTCAGGAGTGGGTTGGGTTGAACTATCAGGCGACGGACGCATTGCAGCTGATAGCAGCAGCCTACCACGCAAGTGTCAATCATAACGGCGGAAGTGCCACGCTTGGTGCAATCGGTGCGAACTACTCCCTGTCGAAACGCACGTTGCTCTACAGCACGGTCGGCATGATGTTCAATCACGGAAACGCGGCATTCCCTGTCGAGGCGCAAGATTCACCGCCGCTGCCGGGTCACAATCAACAAGGTTTCTATTTTGGGATAAACCATTTCTTCTGACAATGCGAGTGCCGTCTCTCACATTAATGTAAATTGTACTTCTCGCGCGGAGAATGGCATCAATATTTCAATCCATGTATTAGTGAAAATCTCCTAGTCTTAACCGCCATTTCCGACGAGAAGTACGAGTAATCCATTGTTAGCTACCGGCTACTATGAGAATAGCTGTACTAGATGCCTGTCCAATCCAGACTGACTTCATCTGCTGGACCTTGGGAGCAGTCGGACACGCCTGCTTTCCGTTTGCCAATGTCGGAGAACTGGCAACGGAATTGCGCCGCCAGACATTCGACCTGCTTGTGCTCGAGTGGAACATGTCGTACATGACCGGCGACCACGCGCTGCACTGGTTCCGACAGAGCCATTCGGCTCGTTTGCCAGTGCTACTCATGGCGAACCGAAGCGATGAGACTGACATTGCAGCGATGCTAAACAGCGGCGCTGACGACTACGTCGTGAAACCGGTATCGGAACAGCTGCTGGTCTCGCGCGTCGATTCGCTACTGCGCCGCGAGTGTCAACCACTGCCCCCCGCGTTGGAGCAGACATTCGGCACGTATAAGTTCGATCTGGAGTTGCAGCAAGCGTCGGTGCGCGGCCGGACGGTCGCGCTCACGCAGAAAGAGTTTGACCTCGCGCTGCTACTCTCTCAGCACCTGAACCGTCCACTGTCGCGCGTGCACATCCTCGATGCGATCTGGAAGCAGTCCAACTATAACCCGTCGCGTACGATGGACACCCATATGTCAAAGCTGCGCTCGAAGCTCGAATTGCGGCCAGAGAATGGCTACCGGCTTACTCCGCTTTACGGCTATGGATATCGCCTCGACCAAGTCGATGGGGATGATGCGTGAGCGTAGGTGATCGCATTCGAGCTAAAGGACGCGTAGCCTGACCGCGGAGGAACATATTGGGGCAAGCCAACTAATCATGGCGACGCTATTCCCGTCCGTATTGACAATCGGCGCGATATGCGGCAAAAGTGTGTGTTTGCTGGACCGCACACCCATGCCGGCACACGTGACGGCAACATAGTCGTGGCCGCGCTAACGAGCTATGTCTATCAACTGCATCATGGCCACTTTCGCGACCATATGCAACGAGTCCCCACCGGTGTCAGGCAACGCCTGTCTCAGCTATTGTTAGCTCTTCGGCCACAAAGAAAGCTTCGGCGGCTCGTTTGAGTCTGCGCGAAGCAAGGGGCCGAGCACGCGGATGTCTGGTTCCTGCTCCAATTTCAGGATTGTTGCAATCAGCGACTCCGCACGCGACGAGCCCAGCACCGGCTCTACCAGGCTTCGAGCCTTCTTCGCAGCCCATTCTCTCGTATAGGGGTGGTTTGGCACGCCTGGCCCCGGAGAGACAGACTCCTGCGAGAGGCGTCTGCCGTCGGATAGGACGATCTGGATAGCCGGATCGTTGGATGTGTCTGACGCATGCGCAGCTCCCGTCGCGCCAATCACTGACCTTTGCTGAGGATCCCCTGCTGTCCGGCGGACAATCTTAATCAACGATCGCAGCCTTACTACTTCAGGATCCGTCAATCGGCTGTAGTCGTGGATAGATTTGAACGTCAGGCTACCGTCGGTAAGCATTAGCGCTACCGCGTGCTGGAGGTTGACGTCCGGTGGGCCGCTATTGTCGGTAATGGATCCTGGCGACCAGTAGGACACGACGATCTCCTTGATCTGCCGGGAGTCAATCGGACCGTGCTTCCTAAGAAGAGCGTCCAACGCGTCCAGCGGTGCCGCTATTGGACCGCCAACAGGCCAGTGCTTGAATAGCGCCTTCCGAATGTAGAAGTCTTCCCCGAGCTTGTAATTGAGCAGCTCTGGGTTGGCGGAGCTTGAGTAGGCTGAGAAGAAGGTCACGTCGCCGGACATGATGTCGCCGACACCGTTGAATCCCGAGAGAACGAGCAGCGCCGAGGTGACACCGTTGCGCGCGCCCATGCCGCCATTCATGAAAGCTTTTTCGATGTGATCCGGGTCGCGGCGGAAATCGTCGATTCCAGAGGATTGCTGCGCGGCATATGCGAGCGCCCACCTGGTCTGCTCTTTGGTCAAGCTGCCGGCGCAGATCGCAGCAGCTGCGGCCCCCCAGTTTCCGCCCATACTATTCGTTGGCGAACGAAAATCCATCTTCACCCCGGTCGCTTGCATGACTCTCGACCCGATGTCATACCCCAATGCGACAGATCGGAGAAAGTGAGTCCCACTGATTCCGTACTTCTCGCCGACCGCGAGCGCTGCAGGGATTACGTTGCAACCCGGGTGCCAGGGCCCGACCAGAACGTCGTCTGTCTCGTCGGCGTGACCCATGGTACCGTTGGCAAGTGCGGCCGTCACAGGGTCGCATCCGGACAGCGCTCCGATGACCGTCGACGTCGGCTTGCCGCCAAATTCTTGAGCAAAGCGAATAGCTGCCCGCCCGGCCTTAAGCTGAGAACCTGAAACAATGGCTCCAAGAGTATCCAGTAGTGCCCACTTCGTCATCTCCAATACGTCTGGAGGAAGAGGCAAATCGCGAGCATTGCTGACATATGTGCTAAACGTTGTTGTCAGCTGGCTTACTGGAGAATCGGCTGCGGTGCCGATGTTGCTGGCCCCCTGAGGCATTGGTCGACTCTGTGCAAAGACGTTCTTGCTACTGCCTAGCGCTGCCGCGGATGCTGCCACCAATCCACCAATACTCTTGAAAGCGCGGCGGCGTCCAGCAAAAAAACCATTCGGAATCGCGTCGTCCTGCTCGTTTGTCATACTGTCTCCCTTTAGGTATCTTCCCGATCGGCACCTTCTCCCTATCGTCCCGACGAAGCATTTTCATTCCTAAATTATATGCAGTCCTAGTTTTACCAATTATCTGGTTGCTGGTAAGCACCTTTGCGGTTTAAGCAAAGTAATCTTTCTCTCGATCGGGTATCGTTGAAGGGTCGGCTAGTGCCGGTCGTAGTGTCGAGCCGTGCACGAAGAAGCCATCGGAGAACCCACAACCGTCCCGCTACTTGCCTTTCCCCTCGCGATCATTGCCGGCGCGGAACAACTGTCGCGTCATCTCAAACGATCCTCCATAACGAAACACATGCAGGGCAAACAGATGCCATTGACGACATCGAACAATCCCATCAGCCTCGCACGGCAGGGAAGCTTTTACGTGGGCGGAAGGCAGGTCACGGCAGCTGGCACTTTTGAATCGACGTCTGCGATGCCAAGTAGTGCCGGTCAGACATACTGGGTCGACCAGATGTATGTGCAGTATCAAATACCCGTCAACCCGCGAAAACTACCCATCGTTCTCGTACATGGTGGCGGTTGTACCGGGCGCGTATGGGAGACGACGCCTGATGGCCGGGAGGGGTATGCGACCATCTTGCTGCGGCAAGGTTTCTCCGTGTTTATCGTAGATCTTCCGCGCGGAGGTCGTTCTGGCTTTCCAAGTTTCACAGGAGAGTTGGGGAAACTGGATGACGAGCAAAGGCTGGTGGAGCAGCGCACGTTCGCGCCAGGAAGGGAGCACGCGTGGACACGCTGGCGTTTAGGGCCTCGATATCCCGGGACTTTCCACAACCAGGCGTTTCCAATGAGCGCTGTCGATTCGTTCCTGAAGGGTATGCGACCATCAGTCACGGACGATCCGAAAGTAATGTCCGATGCGCTCATTTCGTTGCTGGAGGAGATTGGACCGGCCACACTTGTAACTCACAGCAACTCCGGGCTCTACGGCTGGTTGGCCGGAGCAAACTCAAACCTCGTCAGAGGGATTGTCAGCTACGAGCCCGCTTTCGTTTACCCCGAAAGCTGGAAGGCCTCGATTCGGACTGAAGAACGCCCTAGATCGAAAGCTGGAAAGCAACCTGCTGTCACATCGATTTCAGACGACTCATTCGCACGGCTGGTCGATGTACCGATGGAAATTGTGTTCGGAGACAATATTCCCCTCAACCCCGACCCGAATCCCCTTGCTGATGGTCGCCGTATACAGCTCTACGTCGCAGAAGAGTTCACGCAACTCGTCAATGAACAAGGCGGTAGGGCAAGTCTCTTGTCCTTACCGGAAGCAGGGCTGCGCGGTAACTCTCACTTCATGTTCTCCGATATCAATAGCATCGACGTCGCCGCGCTTCTATGCAACTTCCTTTCAAGACACAGGCTTGATGAGTGACTCGGCGAACAAGACACATCCTGCGCGCTGAATCTTGCTGCACCACTCACTTAACAGAGGCCTGATCTCCACGACTAGGCAACGACCATCTCCCGCTCCAGGCCGCCAATATTCATATTTGATAGACGCGTTTCGCAGTACCGGAGAATAATGCGACTTTTTCCGCCTCCGAAATGTCCCGAACACTCCACTTGAGCGCGTTCCATAGCGGTACGAACCCGCAGGAGCGAGCGTCAGCTGAGAAGTTACTTTCCGTCATGCACCGATCCGGACCAAAGGCATCGATTGCCGCCAGCACATAGGGGCGCCACAGCGCCGCAAGCGCCTCATAACCGATAGCTTCGTCTCGCTCTTCAAGGCCAAACCCCCAGTATGGAAGCCCCAACCCACCAATCTTGCACGATACGTTGGGCCTTTCAGCGATCTCACCCAGGCATCGGCGCCAATCGTCAAAAACTGCGGCGCGCCCGTCCGCGTCCATGTCGAGTGCGACTGCAAGCCCCATATGGTTAACAATAATGGGGAGATTGGGGACCGCATCTGCAAGCTTGGCTAGCTCCGGCAGTTGGTGATGAAAAACCGACGCATCGAAGGAGAGTCCACGCTTCTCAAGCTCCTTTAGACCCGCGATGAAGTTCGGATGCTCCATGATTCCGCGCGGAGGGCGCTGCTTAAAATACCGATACACCGCATCGTCAGGATGCTCGTTTGTGACTTGCCGGATCCCGCGAAACCGGTCTGGCGCGATGCTGATTGCTCGGTCCAGGAATTCGCCGATCGCGCTCCCCTCCCGCAGGTCGGCATGCGCCACAATCGCAGAACAAGCCCGGCACTGCCCGTATGCTCCACTGGCCGCCATCGCTGCCATGCCATTCGCGAATTCAATTTCTCCGAGTGGACGGAGTAGCTCCGGGCCATCGGGGCGAATAAACGCCTGCGTCTCGACGTAGACTGATGCGACGATATTGTGACCGGCAGTCGCATCTGAGAGATATTCGTCGAGCATGTACTGCAAGGTCGGGTGCATCCAAAGATGATGGTGCGAGTCGATTATTTCACGCTCAGGTTCAATGATTGGCTCAGCCCTGCCGTCTAGACGTTTATTTCGGGTCACAATGTCGTTTCACCTGCGGTTTAAGAGATAGTGGATCGGGCCTGAATTCGTGGACTGACCGACTCGATAGCAGTTATAGGTGCCGTGATCAAAAGCCAACCTTCAGCGGATCAGCACAAAAGGATCACGGGTTAGGACATTCTTTCTTATAAAGTGCGTCATTTTTCCCACTCTGCTTCGATAGCAGTACGCGAACCAACAAAATGGCAAGAACCGCAAGGGCGTCCATTCCTGCCACGAAGTAGAGACCTCCGGCGAAGCTGCCCGTGGCATCCTTGAGGAACCCCATAATCCACAAGCCAGCAAACCCTCCCAACGCGCCGATCGAGTTGATGACTGCGACGCCACCAGCCATTGCTTTTCCTGACATGAACGTAGAAGGGAGGCTCCAAAAAGCTGGAGCGCATCCGTACGAGCCGAAGGAGACCAAGCTGAAGGCAATCATCTTGACAGTCAAGTCCGACGACAAGGCTGCGATTACAAGCCCCACGGCTGCAACGAACATCGGGACGGCGACGTGAAAATATCGCTCCCGCGTGACGTCGGATCTCCAGCTGACATACAACATTCCGATGCATCCAGCAATGTACGGCAGAGCCGACACAACGCCCGTATTAAAGTGGCTAAGTCCGAAAGAGTTGACAATTTGCGGTAGAAAGAAACCGACACTGTAGACAGTGAGCACAATGTTGAACATGAAGAAACTGAGCAGCAGCACGGGCGGAGACAGCAACGCCTGAACAACGGTGTAGTCGCGAACATGCTCTTGTATGTCAACTGCCTCCTCCCTGAGCTTTTCGGAAAGCCAGGTAACCTCGTCCCTTGCCAACCATTTGCTCGTGGAGGGACTATCGGGAAGGTACTTGAGGACCAGCCCGGCAAGGACGATCGCTGGGATGGACTCGATGATGAACATCCATTGCCAACCCTGCAGACCCAGTCCGCTGACGTACAGCAAAGCTCCAGAAATTGGCGTGCCAATGAGAAATGTCAGAGGACCCGCGACGTTGAGGTAGCCCAGTACTCGGGCTCGATACTCAGAAGGAAACCACTGGGCGAAGTAGTAGACGATGGCCGGATAAAAGCCGGCTTCCGCCGCGCCAAGAAGCGCGCGCATTGCATAAAATCCGATTGGCCCCTTGACAAAGGCCATCGCGCCCGCGACCAGCCCCCATGTGAACATGATTCGGGCAATCCACCGCCTGATGCCGTATCGAAACATGAACAGGTTCGATGGAACCTCCATCGTGAAATACATAACAAAGAACAGGCCTGAACCGAATCCGAACATGGACGCTGTCAGACCGATATCTTTATTCATTTGCAGCGCTGCAACACCTACGTTTGTTCTGTCGAGGTAGGCGAAAAAGTAACAGAGGATCACCAATGGTAGAACCCGCCAGGTTACCTTCTTAATGGTCCTGCGTTCCACTCCGTGATCCAACACAGATTCGCGTTGATTCGATTCTTGCATTTTGTCTCCTGTAGTCACCCACCGGGTTATGCGCCCAGCTTATAGGGCTCCTCGTGCTTCGAGTATAGTGTCTCTATAAGAGCGAATCCCAGAGCGCTGCAGGCGAAGGAGGTCGGCACGACACGCAAAGATCACTGCGGCCGACTCATCGGAAATCGCTGACCTGCGCTTACCAAATGGACTAACGCTGCCATCTCTCCCGTCACAAGTCGTCAAGTTTCGGTAAGCGAGAACTAGGCCTTACACTCGGCTTACAATTCAGCGAAGTTAGACCACGGGGCGGTGACACGCTTTTCACTGTTGCCGCGCCCGCCCCTGATATCGGCCCCGTTTTCAGAATTTATGCCGCATCCCGATGCGGATCAAAGTCTGATTCTTGCTTGTCGATGCATCCGGCGCGAACGAACCACCCGCACCATAGGAGTCTGGCGCAATCGAAGCGAATGGAGCATCGCCTGCAGCTCTTTGATAGACGCCCAGGAGGTAGAGGTCAGTTCGCTTCGTCAAGAAATAATTTGCGATCAAGCCGATTTGATGATATTTGGGTTCAGCACCCGAAGCCTTCAGGTGCCCATCGGTAAAGACGTAGCTTCCGCCGAAGAAAATGTTAGGCCGGAAGTAATACCCCACATTGACGTCGTAATTAGAAAACGTCAATGAATCATTGCTCGTGTCAAATTTCGAATGAGTATAAACGAACGAAACCTTAACCGAACTGATTGTATAAGAGGCACCAGCACCAATGTTTTCTTGCCGCTTCACTGGGGTCGTTAGCCCGAGCGGTCCCAATGCAGACGTGGTAGAGAGGTTGAGATAGTCTCCCTGAATCGCACCGACAGTGGTTTCGTTAGGCGTGCTTAACCGAAAATAACCAGCACCGAACTGAAATCCTCCGCCCTGATACGCCGCACCAAGGCTCCAGGCTCGATTGCTTGCAAACCCTGAACCAGTGCCATCGGCATTGGAAGCGGCATTGCTGAAGCCGTATAACCCCCCAAACGTGAAGCCTCGAATGTTGGGGCTCGCATACTTGACGGAATTGTTAATGTGGAATGAGTTAATCAGGTCGTCGTTGTCGAACGGGTGCCCAACCCCGATATACACGTTACCAGAATTCACCGGCTGAACATAATCGACGATAGATTCGTACTGTCGACCGAGCGTCACCGTACCGTATTTGTCACTACTGATTCCGACGTAGGACTGACGTGCGAACATTCGATTAAGCGCTAGACTTCCGTTTGCGGCAGAAAATCCGTTTTCCAACACAAATACCGCTTTCAGTCCGCTGCCCAAATCTTCAGCGCCTCTCAAGCCCCAGCGAGAGCCCTGTAACACGCCACTGGTATTAGTCCAATTTGCGTGCCCATGGTCATTGCTGATGTAGCTGATCCCCTCATCAACAAGCCCGTAGAGAGTCACACTACTCTGCGCGTGCGCCGTACCTGCAAAGAGCGCGATCGCCGAAACACCAAAAATTCGTTTGTCCATAGCCTACTTCCCTCCTCCGTTCTCCAAAATTTTGATAGGTTCAAAAAGAACCGATTTTTTTACAGACTTTCGTTGACGTTAGTCACTCAGATTTAGAACCTAACAGTTCCGATTTGAGCGGTTATAATTAGTAATCCATAACATCTTCTAAGCCGTTTCTCGTATCTTATAATTTTATTATTTAATGATATTTTCGTTACCTTCCTGACCGGAAGCGAAGTTCTTATGCAGTCTTTACTACGGGTGTAACGTCGACGATTCCAGTAGGCGGCGCCTTAGGTCTGCAAGAGCTCGAGCTTTGCAGACGCTGGTGAGCGCGGCTTTTGACAAAGCCGCGCCTGCTTCAAATTTAGGTCTTCTGCAGCGCCGCTTCCAAAGCCTCATGGCTGACAGCGATCTTCACGCCCGCTCGCTCGAGCTGCAGCTTCATGAATGCGCGCGAGTCCTGTTCGCCCCAACCGCGGCCGAGGGCCTCTGTCATCTCTTCGAGCGTGAGATTGGCCAATCTCATCGGTACGCCTAGTTCCTTCGCGAGACCGGTGCCCAACATCATGTCCTTGTGGCCAAGCTTCAGTGCGAAGGCCGGATGCTCGAATTCGCCAGGAAGAAACTGCTTGGTCAACATAAGCAAGGGTGACTGTTTCCCCACCACGCCAAGCCGCATTGCTTCCCAGAGCTCCAGCGGCTCGATGTCGGCCTTGACCGCCATCGAGAACACTTCAGCCATGATGTTGAGGATCATGTAGCCCGCCATATTATTCGCGAGCTTGGCAACCGTCCCGGCGCCAATCGGACCGACGTGCCGGGCCTTATCAGCGAACTTTCGAAGCAACTCGGCGTGTTGCTCGACCACTTTCTTGTCGCCACCAATCCAGATTGCGAGATCACCGGAAGCTGCACCTGCCGGGCCACCGCTAACCGGCGCGTCAAGCATCTGGCCGCCCTTCTTGCTGAACGCGTCATGGATGCGGCGGTTGAGCGATAGCGAACTCGTCGACAACTCGAACAAGACAAGCCCGGGTTTCATGTTCGCGAGTATGCCCTGCGGCCCCAAAACCACTTCCTCAACCTGGACCGGACCAGGAAGCGAGGTGAAGACGACGTCTACTTCCTGTGCAATTTGGGCGACACTGGCCGCTTGATGCGCGCCCGCGTTCACCAATGCCGCGACGGCTTCCGGGTTTGCGTCGTAGACGAGAAGCGATACGTCACTCTTAGCGAGGTTCTTGGCCATACCTTGGCCCATTCGGCCAAGCCCAATAAATCCGACTTTCATACCTGCCTCCAATTTCCCTCAGACCCCAAGTTCTTCGAAAACTTTGCGCGCGACGCGGAAGGCAGTGACGCCCGCCGGCATTCCACAATAAACGGCCACTTGCAACAAGCACTCCCGGATTTCATCCTTCGTCACACCGTTCTTAAGAGCGATCTTCACGTGACCCGCGAATTCTTCTGAACGATTAAGTGCCGAAAGCATTCCGAGGTTCAGGATGCTGCGGCTGCGGCGATCGAGCCCGGGTCGACTCCATACCGCGCCCCAACAAAACTCAGTAAGTAGTTCGTGGAGCGGCACACTGTAGTCGTTGGGGTCACTGAAAACCTTGTCGACATATTCCTTTCCTGCCAGCTCCGTGCGAAGTGCAAAACCTTTCTCAAAATTCTCCGTTGCCATACCTTTCTCCCAACTTAAGTCTCAGAGCCGCGAGCGCCAACGCCCTACGGATGGTGGTTGAAAAACTTCTGTTTCGCGAGTCGCCGTGTTGTCTTGTCCCAACTCGGCCTTACCTCGAGCTGGATAGAGCCAACATGAGTACCCAAAAAGTGTCGAGAAAACGTCTCAGCGAGCTCGCCCAGGAACCAAAGCAGAATCAGGAGCCGCGTGCTCGACGGAATGTCGCAGACTAACGCCCCGGGTTTCAGGAACGAACTGGACTGCAACGAAAGCGAGTATTCCTACGACCGCCGTATAGACGCCCGGGGCTGTGTTAGAGCTAAACTTATTCACGAGCCAAGTAGCAATAAGCGGCGTCGTTCCGCCCATAATTGCGGCGCTCAATTGGAACGAGATCGCATGGCCAGTTCCACGATAGGCCGTGGGAAACACTTCGAGCGTCGCAGTCATCGCGCCGGCGCCATACAGTGCGATGCCTATGGCGAAGATGACCTGCCCGAGCAAAGCACCGGATAACGTTCCAGAGCTCGCCAGCCAAACGCATGGGTAGGCGCAGATTGCAATCCACAGTGAACCGAAATTCAGCAGCTTTTTTCGACCGATGCGGTCGCCAAGCGCTCCCGCAAACACGAAGACGATGCCGATTGTCATGATGCCTGCTGCATTCGTCAAAAGCGCTACTTCGACCGGAAGCTTCACTTGCGTCACAAGGAATGTGTACATGAACCCTTGGAGGAAGTACGCGCTAACTGCGGACAGGGGAACAAGACAGAAGACATACGCCATGCCTCTTGCCCCGGAACGGGCTGCCGTCGCAACAAGGTTTTCAACGCGAGACTCACGTGACGCCTGAACGTATTCGTCGGGGTCGTGAAGACGACGTCGAAACCAAAAGCCGATGAGACCAAGCACGCCTCCGAATACGAAGGGGACGCGCCAGACCCAATCCGCGAACACGGAAGGATCAGTCCACGACTTCAGGAAGAACAGCAGTATCGCAACGAACGTGTTGGACAAATAGCTGAAAAAGTAGATGACGCCAATCCACTTCCCACGCTTATCGTCGGGCGCGGATTCGATAACGTAGGCCGCGCTGCCGGTACTTTCGCCACCCAAGGCCATGCCTTGCGCGAGGCGAAAGAAAACTAAGAGGAGTGGCGCGACAATCCCAATTTGATGGTATGTAGGCAGCAGACCGATGGCGGCGGTAGATCCCGCCATCAGCCATACCGTGGTCGTCAGGACTTTGATCCGGCCGATGCGATCAGCCAACATTCCGAACAGCAGTCCACCAAATGGTCTGGCAAAAAGTGCGACCGCATACACAGCAAACGTACTGAGGATAGCAGCGGTTCGATCCACCCCAGGGAAAAATAGGGCGGCCAGGATTGGTACGGTCAACCCAAATACAGAAAAATCGTAGATCTCAATAAAGTTACCGATTGCGCCAGCGGCTAGCGTGCGCCGCACTTGCTTTTTATCACTCACGTCCCCTCCAAATTTGGAAGCTATGCAACCTAAACGCCGATACGACTGCAATTTCTCAACGCTTCTAATGCAATTTTTGTAGCCGAGAAACCACTCATCAAAACCTACAACAACCGTTGCGCCTCCTATATCTAACAGTTCGTAAATGCGACACGATTGGCAGGGACAGCATTCCACAACCGATGACTAAGCGTCAGCTTGTCGGCGTGTGCGCAGTAAGTATGCGGAGTACAAGGACCGCGTTCTCGGTCCGCGGGGTCTGGATGGGGGATGCAAAGAACCTCGGACACCGGGAGGGGAATCGCGTCAAGGGTCGTACGATACTCAATGATGTGGGACGTCTGACGCGAATTTGTCAGGGTCGACGTCGACCGCAGCGGGCTAAGCCTTTCTTTCCAGCAACAACCGCCACGGCAGGTACCATGAACAGGAATGTATGTGCTGTGAAAGTTTAAGTACACTCGCAGACAAAATTCAGCCCACGTGGTTGGATTAGCCATGCTTTTCTCGATTTAAGAGCCGACTTTTCTCTGCACCGCCCTTCGCACTGTGTCGTGCAATGCGTCTCCAAGCGACAGGGGCGTGCGCAGCCAATGAGTGCGTCCCATGGTACCTATGAGCCCTACATCCATCTACCAAGCAACGTGGCAAGCATCATTGCCTCCTGCGCAAAGGTCTCACGGGATTGGACGGATCAGCCCAACGAATGCGGAACGCATGGTGCTGGATTAGCGGTCAGACGGCCTTGACGCGATTCTTCAATTGGCTCCGAGGTTCTGGTGGCCGTTGACTCGATTTTCCTCAACGCGGAAGAGGAACCAAGACTCCCCAAATATGATTCGTGACCCGCCAAGCCTATTTCACTTTCGATCTGGCGTCCGTACACGTGACCCACTGATTGACTTCCCCTATTCGTGTGGCGTGCGTTTTATGATTGCAATTCGTGAACTGAGGTTCGAGTATGGCGGCGACCAACCGCGCGTGGCGCGTGCTCCTCGAGAAGCACGCGCCTTATACTAAGCAGATAGCACTTGAAGATGCAGGTCCATATGTCGCTGCGTCTTTACGCTCAGTCGCAGCACGTTACATCGGGATTTAGAAACAGGACGTGACGCCTCCATCGCGCCTACCTAGCCACTGCTCCAGTCGGATCTGCCGGACTGCCCTCAATCGACTGACGCAGTCGAATTCCCCTCGTTTCAGGCACAAACTGAATCGCGACGAACGCGATCAAGCCACAGACTGCGGTATAGATCCCGGGCGCCGTCGGAGTACCAAACTTCGCGACAAGCCAAGTCGCAATCAAAGGTGTTGTACCGCCCATTATTGCCGCGGCGAGTTGGTAAGATATTGCGTGTCCGGTAGCTCGATATGCGGTCGGAAACACCTCAAGCGTCGCCGTCATCGACGCGCCTCCATAGAGACCGACACCGATAGCGAATAGAATCTGTCCGAGCATTGCGCCCTCGACCGTTCCTAAACTCACCAACCAAACAGACGGATAAGCGCTGATTGCAATCCAAAGAGATCCGATATTGAGCAGGGCTTTTCGACCGAATCGATCGCTAAGCATCCCTGCAATCAAGATTGTGATTCCGATCGCCATGATACCGGCAGCATTAGTCAATAGCGCGATTTCGGGGGCGACTTTCACCTTCGTCACGAGGAACGTGTACATAAAGCCTTGAATGAAGTAGCCGCCTACTGCTGAGAGAGGTACTAGCAGGAACACATGGAGCATGCCCTTCGATCCAGACCGTGTTGCAGTCACGACAAGATTCTCGACTTTTGCCTCGCGAGTCGCTTCGATGTATTCCTTTGGATCCTCCAACCGCCGCCGAAACCAAAACCCGACGACTCCGAGTACGCCTCCGAAGACAAAAGGAATTCGCCAAATCCAATCCGTAAAGGCAGCAGGATCAGAGAACAATCTAAGTGCAAGCAGAAGCACAGCTACTGCTGCGTTAGGCACGTAGCTGAAAAAATAAATAAAACCAATCCACCGACCTCGCTGACTGTCGGGAGCAGACTCGATGACGTAGCTTGCGCTTCCAGACGTCTCCCCCCCTAACGCAATACCTTGACAGATGCGTAGCAGGACGAGAAGTGCTGGTGCAATGATCCCAAGAGTCTTATAGGTTGGCAGCAGACCAATGAGAGCGGTGCTCCCGGCCATCAACCAGACTGTGGCAGTAAGAACTTTGATTCGGCCAACCCGGTCCGCCATCATCCCAAAGAACAGGCCGCCAACCGGTCGCGCGAAGAACGCGACAGCGTAAACGCCGAACGTGCTCAAAATCGCTGCCATTCTATCGGTGCCTGGGAAGAAGTGCATCGCCAGGATAGGCACCGAAAGTCCGAATACCGAGAAATCGTATACCTCAATGAAATTACCGATCGCACCGGCACCTAGCGTGCGTCGCATAGCTTTCTTTGTACTCACGTCTCCTCCGAGTTTCATAGAACTGCTACAGCAAATAACTAGAGCTTAAGACGGCTCTCAGCAACATCGCGCGCGCTGATCCTTGTTATTCTCGAACCGGCAAGAGCTTCGTGGCTGAGAGCTTCCTCAAATCGCCCTCAGATGACGCTCAGAACTTGTGTCGGATACCAACGCGCACGAGAAGCTGGCTCTTGCTTGTCGAAGCGTCGGGGGCGAAGCTTCCACCCGCACCATATGAGTCCGGTGCGATCGAGGCGACTGGAGCGTCACCCGCAGCGCGTTGATAAACACCGAGCAGATAGAGGTCTGTTCGCTTCGAAGCGAAATAGTCGCCGAGCAAGCCAACCTGATGGTATTTCGGCTGAGCACCGGTTGAGTCGAGCTTGCCATCAGTGAAGGTGTACGTAGCTGCAAACGTAATATCGGGGCGGAATTGATATCCGACGTTCACGTCATAGTTTGAAAACGTCAGATTGTCACCAGCAGACGAAATCTTGCTATGACTGTAAACAAACGCATAACGGACCGCGCTCATCTGGTACGAAATACCCGTAGCGATAATCTCTTGGCGCTGAACAGCACCGACAAGTCCCGCGCTTCCGAGTGCAGACGTCGGCGAGTAATTGTTGTAGTCCCCGACAATGGCGCCAACCGCATTCGAGTTTGGCGAACTCAGGCGCAGATAGCCCGCAGCGAGCATCAACCCGCCAGTTTGATAGTTCGCGCCCACGCTCCACGCTCGATTGCTTGCGAATCCCGAGGTCTCCGCAGTTCCGGGCGAGTTACTGAACCCATACAGGCCTCCAAAGGTTAGGCCGTTGAAGTTCGGGCTGCTGTACTTAATCGAGTTATTAATGCGGAAACTATTGATGAGGTTATCGTTGTCGAACGGATGACCAACGCCGATATAGATGTTCGACGATGGAGTCGGTTGAACGTAGTCGATGATTGAATCGTATTGTCGACCGAGGGTGACGGTTCCGAATCTGGTGCTGCTCAGCCCAACATACGCTTGGCGAGCGAACATACGCCCTTGCGCGAGAGCGCCGCTAGAGATCGAAAACCCGTTCTCGAGCACGAACACAGCCTTCAGGCCACCGCCCAAATCCTCGGCCCCTTTCAGGCCCCACCGCGGGCCGTTCAGCACGCCGCTAGAGTTTGTCCAGTTCGCATGGCCACCGTCGTTGCTGATGTAATTTATCCCCTGGTCCAGCAAGCCATATAACGTTACGCTGCTTTGCGCATGTGCTGCGCTAGCCATGACGCTCACGACTGCTGCTCCAATCAGCTTGCCCTTTTCCATTTCGTCTCCAAGTATTTCGCATAACGTAATATATAAATTACATCTGCGATGGTTTGAATTTTTATTGCCTTCCTGCTGCGACTCGTTCACCGAAAACTACGCCTCCCCCCGTCCATTACAAACCTTGCAGCGAGGGGAGAAATACCGCCACTTTCTCCTATTACTTTTTCTAGCGCCCGGTCCTGTCACTGACTACGCGGAACCTTATTTCTCCGATCACGCAGTTGCCTTTCGCAACAACGTCTGCTGTTCGAACTAGTTGATGTCATCAAGCATACGAGCCAGTTCGTCTGGCCAAGTCAGCATTGCATCATGGCCAGTTTCGATCTCGAGGTAGTTCCACCCTCGTTGACCTCTGGCTACCTCACGCGAATGGGCCGTGTTCGGATGTAGCGGCTTCGTACACGCGATGTATGTCGCCGGAACACCATTACCAAGAGGGTGATGCAAAACAAGCTTGCTAAAATATGCGCCGAACGGATGCGCGGTCACGAGCCTTCGTGCTCGTTCGAGCATATCTGCGTCAGTGATTCCAAAATTCTCTGGAGGTGGTGGCGGCACGCCGATGCCCGTGCTATTGCACTCGCGCGCACGCTCGAGATAGCGTTCGATAATTTCTGGAGGAGCTGTGTCTGCCGGCGCCTGCCCAGACATGAGAACCTGGGCGTCCAAATACACTAAATGACGCAACCGATCCGGCATCCGATCTGCGAGTGCTGAAACGATCGAGCCGGCGAAGCTGTGTCCTACCAGAATTACGTCATTCAGCTCTTCATATATGAAGACCTGCTCCACGTCCTTAATCATTATGTCGAGCGTGGGGCGCGTCTCGATCAGGTGCGATCGCTCGCCGAGTCCGGTCAGTGTTGGGGAATACACCGTATGGCCTTTCGAGCGCAGGTGCGCGGCCACCTCCTTCCAACACCATCCTCCGTGGTAGGCGCCATGGACGAGGACGTAGGTCTTCGTCTTAGTCAGGGGATCCGGTTGAGCCCGGAAGTTCAGACTGGTCATGCTGTTCTCAGTTTAAGAGCCGACTTCACTCCCACGCGCCCCTTGCGCTGTCTCGCGCAGGTCGTGTCTCCGTTCCGACGGGGCGTTCGCAGGTTTATGGACGAGCCCATGGTACTCACCGGTCACCGCGCCTACCAGCAACCAACGCGGCAAGGATCATTGCCTTCTGCGCAAAGATCCAACTCGCGTCTTTCAGCTAGATAAATCTTTGAAGCTCATGCGCTCTGAGTGACGTCAGCACGGCACGACATCCCCTGACGTCAGGCTCGGAGCTACGAAATACGTGGGAAATTGGATGTGGCCCCGTCACCGCGGCCAGCGCAGAAGGGCGCCTTCGGGCTTTGCGCGCCGAGCAAAGCTACTTGCCATGCCGCCACCTCCCCGGTGTACGGAGGCGGCGATAAACTCGGACGGTGCTCAAAAAATCGTAGCCGTCGTACGCGCATACGATACCTCCCCCATCATGAGCACAGCAAATACGCAAATAGGAGACGCAGATGACTGAACTCACACCCTCGCAAAAGGCCAGACAGTCCCTTCAAGAAATCGCACCGAAGTTGGTCGAACTGGGCGACACCGTGCTGTTCGGGGACATCTGGGAACGCCCGCAACTGTCGAAGCGCGACCGAAGCTTGATCACCTGTACGGCTCTCGTCGCCTTTGGCTGGACGGAACAGATGAAGACTCATTTCCCACGTGCAATCCAGAACGGAGTCACGAAGGAAGAGCTCATTGAGATGATCACCCACATGGCGTTCTATTCGGGGTGGCCGAGCGCAAACGTAGCGGCATTCCAAGCCAAAGAGATCTTTGCGAATCTGTAACTGGCATCGCGACAGAGTCGACATCGAATTACGGTACGGAGTACACGGTATGAAAGTTGGTTACATTGGGCTTGGCGAGATGGGCGGAGCTTTGGCTCGGCGGCTTCAACTTCGACAGCCATTGTTTGTTTTTGACCTCAATTCGGCCGCGCTAAAAAGTCTTGCTGAAAGCGGCGCATCGCCTTGTTCCTCGGCACGTGAGCTTGCCGCGTCTTGCGACACGGTCTTCTTTTGCCTTCCGACTAGCGAGCACGTGCGTACTGCCCTATTCGGCGAGAACGGCGTCGCACAATCGCTAAAGCCGGGCACGGTCGTCATCGACCAGACCAGCGGCGATCCGAGCATCACGCGCAGCATCGCTGCTGACCTCGCGAAGCTTCAAGTCAAGTTCGTCGACGCCCCCGTGAGCGGCGGCCCGGAAGGAGCTCAGGCTGGTACGATCGCTATCCTGGTCGGTGCCGAGCCGTCCACGTTCGACGAGGTGCGCCCGTTGCTTGAACTCATAAGCCCGAATATCTCACACGCCGGCGGTGTCGGTGCGGGCCACGTCATCAAGCTGATCAACAATCTGGTCTCGGGCGCACAGAGACTACTGAGTCTCGAAGCCATATCGCTCGCGACAAAGAATGGGATCGATCCAGCGAAGGCTTGCGAAATGCTGGTAAGCGGCAATGCCAGGAATGCATTCCTCGAAAAATACCTGCGACAGCACGTGCTCACTGGAAAGCTCAATTTCGGCTTCACGCTAAGCCTAATGCACAAGGATCTCCGGCTTGCATGTCAATTAGGTAACGATTCCCGGGTACCGATGTTCTTCGGAAATCTGACGCGAGAAATGTATCAGATGTGCATTAGCGAGAAGGGCCCCGATGCCAATGTCCACGCCTGCACCCTGGTTATGGATCGCCTTGCAGGAACGCATCTGGTTCCTGCTGATAACGATCTAGAATAAATCGTAAGTGTCGGGCAAACATGCGATTCCCGACTGGTCGTATGTGCGTATCAAGTTGACGGCTCGCGCCGCCGCCCCCTCCTGTCGAGCAGTTGCCGGGAAGTCCCAGCATCAGACTTTCCCTCGTTGAAGCGTCGCTTGCATGGCTGGCGACCGTAGAGGCGCCGAGGCAACAGCGACACGGTTGGGGGCGCGGACCACGCATACCTTTACTTCCCTTGAGGGAGCAATGAACATGAACTTAGCGAACGCTGGGGAACGACAATCGATTAGCCTTGGCCATCATAAGGCTCTCGAATGGATCAAGGGCGGCCCGAAGCAGCTACTGATTGATGGCAAGTGGGTGAATGCCCAATCTGGGAAAACGTTCACCACCTATAACCCGGCAACAGAAGAAGCGCTTACGACGGTCGCAGAGGCGGACGAAGCGGATGTCGACGCTGCCGTCGCAGCAGCTCGACGTGCCTTTGTTGCGCCCTCGTGGGCCTCAATGACGCCGGACCAACGTACGGTTGCGCTGCTAAAGATTGCCGATGCGATCGAGGAGCACGGCGAGGAGCTTGCGGCCCTCGAGACATTAGATAACGGGATGCCCCTGTGGTACAGCACTAACACCGTGAAGAAGTGTGCGGAAGTGGTGCGATATTACGCTGGATGGCCAACCAAGATTCTCGGAACTACCAACCCGAGTGACCCGTCGTCCTTCATCTACATGGTCCGTGAGCCCGTTGGCGTTTGCGGCCTCATCAACGCGTGGAACACGCCCCTCATGATGGCGTGCATGAAAGTAGCCAACGCGCTCGCTTGCGGGAATACCGCCGTGGTCAAGCCAGCCGAATTGACTCCCCTGTCGACGCTTCGCTTCGGTGAAATCGTTCAGGAAACGGGACTTCCCCCAGGTGTAGTCAACGTTCTGCCGGGGCCCGGCGCAGTCGCAGGCGCCGCACTTGCCGCACATCCTGACGTCGACAAAGTCGCTTTTACTGGCTCCACCGCGGTTGGCAAACAGATTCTCGCAGCCTCGACTGGCAACCTGAAGAAGATCACCCTCGAACTCGGCGGGAAATCGCCGAACATCATTTTCCAGGACGCTGATCTGGATAGCGCAGTTGCGGCTGCGGTCCGAAGCTTCTGTGGAAACTCCGGTCAGATCTGCTCCGCCGGAACACGCCTGTTTGTACACGAGAGCATCCACGACGAGGTGGCTCGGCGGGTCAGCGAACTCGCGGCGACCTACAAGGTCGGTTCCCCGTTCGACGCTGACACCAAACTCGGCCCGCTCATCTCTCAGGATCAGCTACATCGCGTGATGTCATATGTAGATGCCGGAACCACTGAGGGAGCTGACCTCCTGCTCGGCGGTTCGCGCGTTGGCGATGTCGGCCACTTCATCCAGCCGACCGTCTTTGGCTCAGTCGCGAACTCGATGAAGATTGCCCGAGAAGAGATTTTTGGCCCAGTCCTCTCGGTCATTCCGTTCAGTGACGAGCAGGATGCAATCGCGAAGGCCAACGATACGCCATACGGCCTCGCAGCCGCGGTATGGACCCGTGACTTGACCCGCGCCCATGCCGTATCACGCGCGATCAAAGCTGGTCGCGTATGGGTGAACACATATGGAGAGGCACACCCGGTAATGGCTTCTGGCGGCTACAAGCAGTCGGGGCTCGGTCGGGAATTCGGTGCAGAATCCCTCGAGGCATACACGCAGACGAAGGCCGTTCTGGTGCGACTTTGATCGCAAGAGGTAATCCAGACTCAACGATCGACTAGGCGAGCAACAACAGGCGGCTATCATGACGGATGGTAAGCCGCCTGCTTTCTCCTCGTGACGCGAAGCGAGTCGCTACAGAACGCCTACGTCCTCGGCAGTGCAGGAAGCTTGAGCGCGCTGATAAGGAGTGCAAGAGCGGCGGAAGGCTGCTTTCTGTTGGCGTAATACAAGTGGAAGCCGGAATACGGGGCACACCAGTCCGAAAGTACACGCTCCAACGCACCATTAGTCAGGTCTGCGTTCACGTAATCTTCCGGGATGTACGCAACACCGTGTCCGGCTCTTGCGGCATTCAAGGCTGCCACCATGTTGTTGAACGTGAGTTGGCCTCCCACGCGAAGCCTCGCCTTCTTGTTACCGAGCGAGAACTCCCACGGCACCACCCTCCCCGTCATCGGCCGTCTGTAATTGATACATAGATGATCCGACAGGTCGTACGGCGTCGTTGGCCGTTGCCTTCCTGAAAAGTATTCAGGTGATGCCACAACGGCCATTCGCAACTCCGGTCCGAGCGGGACAGCGATCATGTCCTTCGGAACCTCGCGCCCGAGTCTTACCCCTAGATCGAACCTCGCATCGACGATGTCGACATCACCCGCGTTGAGCTCGACCTCCAGCTTGATAGAGGGGTGTCGACGCATGAATTCACTGAGTTTCGGCCAAAGGACGGTCGTAAACGCGTGCTCTGGTGTGCTGATCCGTATTGTTCCACTGGGTTCGCTCCCAAGCCGTTCAATAAAGCTCAACTGCTCGGCTATTTCCTCGAACGAGGTCCGGAGAGTCTCCAGTAGAAGCTGCCCTGCTTCCGTCGGTGCAACACTTCGCGTTGTCCGATGCAAAAGGCGCACACCGAGTCGCTCCTCCAGTCTTCGAACCGCGTAACTAATCGCCGACTGGGAGGTCCCGAGCCGCACCGACGCACGGGTGAAGCTCCGCTCTTCCGCGACAGCGGCAAAGGCGTTCAAGTCGACAAGTGCTTCCCGTTGCATGATTCGTTTCCAGGCCAAAAAGGGATGATGATCGAGCTATAAGTTTGGAACCGATGCTTGTTGGCTACAAGCGATTTATGAAATGCGGATATAGCCGCAACCCGAGGTGCAGAGTTACTCGTGAAGAGATAACGCCGTAAACTTTGAAGGCGCCGGCGACCGCGTTCGACCCGAAACAACGCGTCAACTACCCTCCTCGCAAGCCCGCACGTTTCAGCAGGACCTCCTCCACTTCTATCGGAACCTACTAAGGTGGCGACTACAGGCAGTATGAGCATCGACCAACGCAAACAGCGCACTGCTTCGCTATTGGTCATTATCGGCAGCTACCTAATGATTGTACTGGACACCTCGATCGTCATCGCAGGGCTCCCACACATCCGCGCCGACCTCGATCTCACACCTGCGCAACTCTCCTCCGTTCAAAGCGTCTACACGCTTTTCTTCGGAGCGTTCTTGCTCTTCGGCGCCCGTTGCGGAGACCTCGCCGGGGCGCGACGCATCATGCAGGTCGGTCTATCAGTATTCATCGTGTCCTCTGCAGCCATCGGAATGGCCCAGGACTCCCTTTGGCTGATAGTAGCGCGTGCGGTCCAAGGAATCGGTGCATCGCTCATCGCACCCTCTGCTCTCACCCTGCTGTCCCAGAACTTTGAAGAAGGCGAGGCGAGAAACAGCGCACTCGCGTGGTATGGGTCGACAGCAGGAATTGGCGCAAGCGTCGGCCTCGTGCTGGGAGGCGTGTTTGCGGAGACCCTTTCATGGCGCGCTGGATTCTTCCTTAATATTCCCGTAGGCATAGCCCTTCTTTGCATTACGCGGCGTTCTCTCAATGAGAGCCCGCGCTTCCCTACGCGCCTTGATACCTGGGGAGCGCTTCTCTCTACATTGGGGTTTGGCGCGATCATCCTCGCTGTAATGCGAACTGAAGTCGAGGGATGGTTGAGTGGCGGTGTGCTGCTGCCCGCAGCCATCGGCGTGGTAACCATCGTGGCTTTTCTATGGCATGAACGTCGAACTAGCCAACCTTTGATGCCAATGCGCGTATTCGCGCATCGTCGCAGGCTCGGAGCCTACATCATTCGCTTCCTGTTTCTGGGGCCGATGGTCTCCTTCTTCTTCTTCGGATCGCAGTTCATGCAAGACGGGCTGGGGTTTTCCGCAATCGAGGCCGGACTTGGCTTTCTTCCAATGACAATCGTGGCATTCGTCTCTCCCTTCTCTGTTCCAATGTTAGCAAGGCGAATGGGCGAAGATGCTGTTTTGCTCCTAGGTCTGCTCATCACGTGCATCGGCATATTGTGGATGAGCTTCCTGGACATTTCTGCGTCATTTTGGATGTCCATCGGTCTCCCCATGACGCTCATCGGAGCCGGACAAGGACTCAGTTTGGCCCCGATGACGTCTGCGGGCGTATCCGGCGTCGCAAAAAATGAGACTGGCGTAGCCTCCGGTGTACTCAACGTCGCTCACCAACTCGGGGCGTCGCTTGGCCTAGGATTGCTCACGTCCGTTGCGGTGTGGGCACAACGCGGAGTTGCCGACCATCAAACTGCACTCGTACATGGTACGCGAGCAGTCTTCATCGTCGGCGGCGCCATGCTGATCGCAGCAATGGTCGCGGTCGTTATATTTTTGCGCCCGTCTGGGAATCACAAGCCTTGCCTTAAAGCAACCGAATGTCGATGAGGTTCGCTGCGCCTCTTTGTGCGATGACTGGGCTACCTGCCGCAAGCGCGTAGGAATTGTGAAGCAGCCCCGTCCACTTGAGTCGTGCCGAGAGTCGCGCAAGTGGCATTGCCCAGCGCGCCATCCGTCGAACCATCAAAGTCGCACTGAATCTCCTCGACGCTATCCAGAAGGCCCAGATCTCTATCGTAAGTACATTTCGCTTTCAGACGCCGTCTTTAGTCGCGATCGTTACGGCCTTGATCGCCACGATTCTCGCGGAAATGTTGCCGGATTGGTCTCTGCGGTAGCTCGTGAGGATCGAACGCCCACCCAGTTTTCGTCCCCGTGGTGGTCGGGCTTGCTCGATCAGTCGGCACGCTTCATCCCATGCTCACGCGCCTCCTCCGGACTTTCATAGATATAAGGGGCGACGCCCCGGCGCTTGAGCGCATCACCGAGCTTCATTCGCAGAAAACTGCTCGTCGTATAGCGGCTGACGCCGTGGTAATAGTCGCGAACCAGCTGGGTGACCATCTCCGAGTAAGCATCCAGCATGTCGGGACGAATCGAGAAGTTATCGTAGTTCACGATGGCATGTGGCTTGACTGTCACACCGGCCAATTGCTTTTCGACCTCGGCACGGATTGCCTCGACGTCGTTTATATCAGTGACTTCGTGTCCCTCGAAGTTGATGAAGAACAGGTTCTTCTCAGGGTCATAGCTAAAACGCTCGCTTAGTTTGAGCCTGAGCAGAACGCTGCGCAAACTCATTGGTGCATCTCGAAAGATCCGCTCGTCCATCACGCGTGGCGGTGTCTTCATCACAGGGCGAAAGTCCATTTGCGCGATGACATCGCGCTCAACATCGATGCCGGGGGCAACCTCTATCAGCGTCAGTCCTTCATTCGTGAGTTCGAACACGCAACGCTCGGTGATATAAAGTACGACTTGTCCGCGCTCGGCAGCATATCGTCCGCTAAAGGTGCGATGTTCAACTGTATTAACGAATTTTCGGCAATCACCTTCACGACGGATCGCGAGCTTGCCGTGGTCGATTGCAATATCGAGCCTGCCGGCGGTGAAGGTGCCGACGAACACTACCTTTTTCGCAGCTTGACTGATGTTGATGAAACCGCCAGCACCCGCCAGCCTCGGACCGAACTTGCTGACGTTGAGATTGCCTTCCTCGTCTGCTTGCGCAAGCCCCAGGAATGCGATGTCGAGACCACCACCGTCGTAGAAATCGAATTGATACGGTTGGTCAACGATCGCCTGCGTATTTGTTGCGGCGCCAAAGTTGAGGCCGCCCGCGGGAATTCCCCCAATCACGCCGGGCTCTGTGGTCATCGTGAAGAGGTCGATGATCTGCTCTTCGTTCGCAACGTTCGCTATGCCTTCCGGCATGCCGATCCCAAGATTCACGACGCTGTTGGCCATCAACTCGAATGCGGCACGACGCGCGATGACTTTGCGTTCGTTCAATGGCATCAGCGCAATGGAGCTCGCTGCCACTCGCAATTCACTCGAAAACGCCGCGTTGTACTGAGTGCCGAACGTCTGCCAATGATTGGCCTGCTGTGCGACGACAACGCAATCCACCATAACGCCTGGTATCTTAACTTGACGTGAGTTGAGCGTGTTCGATTCCGCCAGCCGCTCGACTTGCGCAATCACGATACCGCCTGAATTGCGTGCGGCCATCGCGATTGCCAAAGCTTCCAACGTGAGCGCTTCTTTCTCCATGGTCACATTGCCATCCATGTCGGCCGTCGTGCCGCGCACAATGGCGACATCGATTGGAAACGCCTTGTAGTAGAGATAGTCTCTCCCGTCGATGGGCATGAGCCGCACGAGTTCTTCCGTCGTACGGGTGTTGAGCTTCCCGCCTCCATTGCGTGGATCGACGAATGTGCCTAGCCCGACCGTCGACAGCTGCCCTGGTCGATGTGCGGCGATATCGCGAAATAACTGCGATATGACGCCTTGTGGAAGGTTGTACGCTTCGATGCGATTTTCGATCGCAAGCTTTTGCAAGCCCGGCACAAGTCCCCAATGACCGCCGACCACCCGTTTGACGAGGCCTTCATGCGCAAAATGATTCAAGCCTTTGTCGCGACCATCACCCTGACCTGCTGCGTAGACTAGCGTTAGATCGGCAATTGGCTCATCGCCCTCTTCCCGTATTTTCTCGCGACCATCGAGAAAACGCTTCTCCAGCGCAATAGCGATTTCTTCCGCGAAACCTATCCCGACGAAACCACTTGTTGCAAGCGTATCGCCTGAGCGAATTAGACGCACCGCCTCCGATGCTGATACGACTTTGCCTCGCTCGACAACGCGCACGGACGAAACGAAAGTATGATGGCGGGCCTGAGTCGAGTTTGTCGTCATGTCTGCCGCGCGTTCGGATGAGCGCGCTCCTTGCAGTTGGTTAAGATCTGTCTGCGCTATCAACGCGCCAACATACAAAGCCCAATGCGCACCCCAAATCAATGACGCGATGGGTCGGCGCTTGCAGATAGACTGCGTCTTCGCCTGAGTTGTAGATCATGAGCGCGAAGAGCCTTTTTCACCATAAGGTCATGCCCGTGCTTGGCGACGGGCTCCGCCGTTGGCGCAGGGAGTGGACTGAAATTTGCGATCCATCTGATTTGCTCCGGAGGATTGCGATGAGCGACGTCGCTCTCAGCCCCTCGCGCTATTGGTCGCCTAGCGATTCATTAATGCAAGACAGGGCAATTACCCTGTTCTAGATCCGCGAAAGCGACCCGCTAGGGTCCCTGCCTTTCGCCCCGAGACCGCGCTCCCGCCCATCATGCTGTGGTTCTTCACTTGGAACTGGGAGGTCATTGCGTTGGTGTACTCGCGTCCGTCTATCCGCGGCTCGAACTCATATTCGCTCTAAGAAACGGCCGCGCGGATCGACCCGACTAAGGCCATGTGAAGAGGTGAGCATTGTCGAATCAGTACTCTTCAAGATCCTTGTTCGCTCGCTCGCGTCGAGAAGATCCAGGCGGACAAGGCGGTAAGCACACCCAAGAAAACGAAGGTTGCGTGAAATGCCGAAAGGATATGCGACGGATTATGCCTCCCGATGAACGCGGTAAGTTGCGTCAGCAACACGCCGGCGACGGTTACACCAAGACTCATGGACAGCATCTGTGTTAGAGAAAAGAGACTGTTTCCGCTTGAAGCACTGTCGTGATCGAGATCCTTTAGGGTAAATGTGTTCATGGCCGTAAATTGAACTGCATTGGCCATTCCGAACAAAGTGAATAGCAACACATGCACAAAAATTGGCTGACCAGGAGAAGCAAGTGCGAGAATCGCCATGGATGCGCCAACCAAGAGCGTGTTGCCAACGAGCACCCGTCGGTAACCAAACCGCGGAATCAGAATGATCGCGACTTTCCTCGAAACGATTCCGGCGGCTGCAACTGGAAGCATCATTAGCCCTGCCTGAGTAGGCGTATAGCCCAGACTCACTTGTTGCACGAGAGGAAGCAGATAAGGCATGCCGCCGCAGCCGATGCGCGCAAAAAGGTTCCCGGATAGCCCAACTTTGAAGGTGGGGATCGAGAACAACTTGAGGGAATACAACGGATCTTGCACAGCGCGTGCGTGCCGTATGTATGCAAGGATGCAGCATACTGCGAGCGCCACAAGGCCGCACACTGCTGCCCCTCGGAGCCCGAGTTCCGAAAATCCGTCGAGCGCGAAAGTGATCAGAAGCATGCTCAATGCCAACAGCGCGTACCCCCTCAGATCAAAAGGAAGAGATGACTTGGCGCTCTTTCCGCCAACCATCTGGGTGACTGTCATTACGCATCCGATAATTCCGACCGGCGCGTTAATCAAGAAGATCCAATGCCATGAGGCAACATCGACGAGCCATCCGCCGAGCATCGGACCAATTAGTGGACCGATCATTCCAGGGATGGAGGCGAAGCCAAGAGCGGCAAGTAGACGCTGGCGAGAAAAGGAATGGAGTAATGCGAGGCGGCCAACAGGGGAAAGCATGCCCCCTCCTACCCCTTGCACAACGCGGTAGATGACTAGTTGCGAGAGCGACTGTGCGTTGGCACAAAGCAGGGAACCTACCGTAAAAACGATGATTGCCCAGAAGAAGATACGACGAGTGCCCAGCCTATCGGCCAAGAATCCAGATAGCGGGATTGTAAGCGCCATCGTTAGCGAATAGGCGATTATTACCGACTGCATATGCAGTGGCGGTTCGCCCAAGCTTCTCGCCATTGCCGGCAACGCCGTATTGACGATTGTCGTATCCAGCGCCTGCATGAAAAACGACGCAGCGACCAACCATAAGGTAATGGTCAGCCGCCGCTCGTCTTGCACTTGATTCCCTTTCTGAATTTTTTCCGAGACCGGAGACTTGGACATGGCTTCAAAGGCTGGTTTCGTCGTTCAAATCCAACGCGAATCGAAGTAAGCGACCATCTCCGCGCGCCATCTCCGCATCCATGCTGGGTCGACAAGAGCGCGACTTGATCGTTAAACAAGGCACTCTTCGAGCTGGCTTGCGACGCCTGCAACAGGCGCTCGTTGTGTAAGAAGAGGACACTTGAGCCCTCCTCCGCGTCGCAAGCTCCATCACGTAGAGGAGTGATAGCTCGGTTGGAGCACCGGCGTTCGGATCTTCAACTAATATCTTCCAACATTCGCGTCAACTCCTCCGGTTCAGTCAACATCGCGTCATGCCCCGTCGCAATCTCTAGGTATCTCCAACCGTCTTGTGCCTTCGCATACTCGCGCGAAGAGGCGATATTTGCAAAATACGGCTTCGTACATGCGATGTATGTGACCGGCTTGCCGTTTCCGAGCGGATGCTCCAAGCTGAGCTTGTCAAAGTACGTGCGGTACGGATGCGGCGTGAGGAGCTTCTTGACCCATTCAATCATCTGTGGGTCTGAAATACCAAAGTTTTCCGGTGGACCGGGCGGGATGCTAACGCCTCCGGTCGCCATTGCTCTTTGCTTGTAGACCTCAATCGCCTCCGGCGGCGCTGTGTCGGCAGGAGCTTGTCCCGATTGCAGCAACTGCGCATCCAGATATACAAGATGTCGTAAGCGCTCCGGCACGCGGTCGGCCAGTGCCGACACAACCGATCCGGCGAAGCTGTGGCCCACCAAGATCACGTCGGAGAGCTCTTCATAGTGCAATACCTGCGCAACGTCCTGGATGAAGGTCTCAAGCGAGGGGTTTGCATGGAGAAGGTGGGAGCGCTCGCCGAGACCGGTGAGCGTGGGGGTGTATACCGTATGACCACTCGCTCGCAGGCGATTTGCTACGGTCTTCCAACACCAGGCGCCGTGATAGCCGCCATGAACGAGAACATACGTTTGCGAGGATTGACCCGCAGGCGCCTCGTCGGTAATGGATTGGTTGAGACTTTCAGGCATGCTTTTTCTCTCTGGATCAACTGATATATGCCTACCAGTTGGCACTTCCCGCAAAAGTGTGACTGTCGTTCTCCACATCGATCGGAGGCGCGAACGACACTAAACTTTATAGAATCGTACCGAACGAGGGTCGCGGCGAACATCAGAGGGGACGGTAAGCATCCTTGCCCCGCGCGCAATGATCGAAGCTCGCGATTCTCAGAGGATTCGCAGGCAAGCGGATGTACCTTACGGTAGCGGGAACGGGATTCTGCGATTGCAGAAGGCAGAAAGGCTGTCACTCCAGACGCAAGACCGGCACCTGAAGGTGCCGATCCCATCCTCTATCTCGACGCTTACCATCCGATCTTGGCGAGGGCCCCACCGTCGACCGGAAGAGATACACCCGTAACAAACGCCGCCTCCTCCGAAGCAAGAAACACAGCTGCGTTGGCAACGTCCCAAGCGCTTCCGCCTTGCTTGCGCAGCGGCACCTTGCTGTTGCGCTCGTTCACGATGTCTTCTCGAGTACGACCACTCAGGCGCATCCGGGTATCAACGGCCATTGAGGTTTCGATAAGCCCAGGAAGAATTGAATTAGCTCGAATACCATACTCCGCGTTGCGCATCGCGAAATACTGAGTGAAAGCAGTCAACCCTGCCTTACTGGTTCTGTACGCAATCAACGGCGTGAAGGTTTCGATGGCAGTGATTGACGACACACTGACGATCGCACCGGAGCCTTGCTTTCGCATAATCGGCTCAACGAATTTCGCCGCCATCACAGCGCCTCGGAGGTTGATCCGATTCACCCGGTCAAACGTTTCATCCGTAATCTGGTCGAGCAACTGCTCCCCGCCCATCACGCTCACGCCAACGTTGTAGACAAGGACGTCGATCCGCCCCCAACGGCTCATTGCTGCGTCCACGGCGGCACTCAGACGCTGCGTGTCCGTGACATCGGCCTCGAAAACATCAGCGTCAACGTTCGCCCCCCCCTGCTCCACGCTTTCCCGCGCTGCTGCTGCGTTGCGGTCGACGGCAAGCACAGCGGCACCCTCGCGCAGGAAGCTGATCGTCGTTGCTCGGCCGATTCCCATAGCTTCACCCGGGCTCTGACCAGCGCCGATGATGATCGCCACTTTTCCCTTCAACCGCTCCATCGAAGACTCCTCCATTCATTATCAATGCGAATACGCGCGTCATTAAAAGCCGACGCTACACAGACAATTATAGGCACGAGCGGGCTTGGAAACCGGATTCACCATTGCGTGCGGAGCAATGATGCTTGCCACTCGCCTGCCTAGTGAGGCGGAGCCTTCATTTCTATAATTTTGTCGTGAATTGAGGCTCGGGAGACGGGCCTTTTCCGCACGCGCAGCTTGCGCGCAATGGAAGAGACTGCACGCTGGGCTGTGCGCAGTCGATGCATCGCGCAGTGGGCGTAGCTCAATTACTATGAGGATATCGACATGCTGGATCTCAGCGGCAAGGTGGCTTTCGTGACGGGCGCGGCCTCCGTAGGTGAGGGTTGGGGCAACGGAAAAGCAACGGCAGTGTTGCTGGCACGTCGCGGCGCGAAGGTCTTCGGTGTTGATATCAACAATGACGCACTGCTTGGCACTTTTTCGGCGATGGAGACGGAGGGCCTGAGCGACCGCTGGAAAGGCCGAGTGTGCAACATGACGTCGAGTGATGATGTCAAGGCCGCGGTCGACGAATGCGTTTCGCAGTTCGGAAAAATCGACATCCTGGTCAACAACGTCGGCGGAAGCGCCCCGGGCGATCCTGTTTCCATGAGCGAGGAGACGTGGGATGGTCAAATGGAACTGAACCTCAAGACGACGTTCCTCGGTTGCAAACATGTGTTGCCTATTATGGAGCGGCAGTTCGCCGACACGGGCAAAGGTGGCGCGATCGTCAACATCTCGAGCATCGGCTACATGAGCCACCAGGTGGGTGGCCGGGTGCATGTGGCATACGCCGCGTCGAAGGCCGGAGTCGTATCCTTCAGTCGCGCAACAGCAATCGCTTATGTGAAGAAAGGCATTCGCGTGAACGTCGTTGTCCCTGGGATGATGCACACTCCGTTGGTTGAGAACCGGCTGATCAAGCAACTCGGATTTGACGACGCGAAAGACCTCATTGCACAACGTCACGCAGCGATTCCTATGGGTCGCATGGGTGACGCGTGGGACATCGCGAACGCTGTCTTGTTTCTGGTCAGCGACGAAGCGAATTACATCACCGCAACCCAACTGGTGGTCGATGGCGGCGTGACTGCTGCTCGCTAGCCTGTCAAGGCAAACAAGCTGATCCGAATTCCAGAAAAATCGTAAATCTCCATGACAAGCGCAGACCCTTTACATTTCGCAATAAGGCCTGATTGGCTTGCTTCGCGACATGAGGAACCAATGGCCGCGACTTTGCCAGTGATAGACGCGCATCACCACTTGTATGATCGCCCGGGTAAGCGGTATTTACTCGAGGACATGCTCGAGGACATTCGCTGCGGACACAATGTCCGGGGCTCTGTGTTCGTGCAAGCTCGAGCAATGCTGCGCGCTGAAGGTCCCGAGGAAATGAAGCCCATTGGCGAAACCGAGTTCGTCAACGGCATGGCTGCGATGTCGGCAAGCGGAACTTACGGAGAATCGCGCTTGTGTGCTGGCATCGTTGGTTATGCCGACCTGCGCTTGGGCCAAGCCATTCGGCCTGTACTGGAAGCTCACATCCGGGCTAGTGGTGGAACCTCGTTAGCCGGAGGTCGATTCTGCGGAATACGTCAACCGGCAACGTGGGACACTGATCCCAGTCTCTTCAATTCCAGCTATCCCACTGCCCCGGATATGTTCGAATTGCCAACCGTCCGTGCGGCGATTGGTGAGCTAGCCGAACTCGGTTTGACCTTCGACGCGTGGGTGCTCTTCGCCCAGATCCCACATGTGACCGCCTTGGCCCGCAGCTTTCCGCAGTTACGGATCGTGCTGGATCACTGTGGTGGCATCGCGCTGAGCGGCCAATACCAAGGCCGTACCGACGAGGTCTTCGCACGATGGAAGGATGCTATCCGCGAGCTCGCGGGATGCCCAAATGTGTCCATAAAGCTCAGTGGTCTTGGCATGCGCCTATCAGCTTTCGGCTTCGACTCACGTGATGCGGCCCCGTCGTCGGCAGAACTAGCCACCGCCTGGCAGCCTTGGGTCGAAACGTGTATTGAGACGTTCGGTTCATCCCGCTGCATGTATGGGAGCAACTTTCCGGTCGACAAGGGCAGCTACGGTTATGGGATTGGCCTCAATGCGCTCAAACTCTTGTGCGAGAAAGCGACGTCCTCTGAAAAGGAGGACGTCTTCTGGCGCACCGCGATGAACTTTTACAATCTACCTCAGAACCTGGTCAGCTGACTTCCTCGAAGATCTCAACGAGGAAGTCGACGAACACCCTTACCTTCCGCGAAAGTCCGCGACTACTCGCATAAACCGCGAATAGGTCGGCATGGTCAGTATGCGGCGCGACGGTATAGTCGCTAAGGACCTTCATCAAAGTGCCGTCGGCAAGATGATGACGCACCATGTAGTCTGGCACAACGATTAATCCCATATCCGCCAGCGCGCACCCAAGAAGCACGATGCCGTTGTCAGCGCGCACCGGGCCACTCACTTCGATTTCTTTGTACTCCTCGCCCTTCGTAAAACGCCATCGATTATCGTACGTTGGCGCGACGAAGACGATGCACTGGTGATTTCGAAGCTCCTCTGGATCTCTTGGCACACCATGTTTTCGAAAATAAGCCGTCGATCCGCACACAATACGGCGTGTCGGACTGATGCGACGGGCGACTATTTCGGCGTCGGGAAGGACGCCCAACCACACTGCAACGTCGATATTGTTGGCGATCAGGTCGCGCCGTTCATCCGTAAGCATCACGTCTACAGTCAACTCCGGATACCGCTCCAAGAGTTTCGGCAATGCAGGGATGATAAAACTTGCGCCGGCAGTAGGTCGAAGGGACACCCTAAGAACCCCCTTTACTTCCTCTTGCAGCGACTTGATCTCGGACTTTATCGAATCAAAGTCATTGACAATGGTCGATGCGCGCTCATAGAGTCGACGGCCTGCTTCCGTTAGAGATAGATTCCGGCTATTGCGATTTAATAGACGGGCACCAAGCTCGTCCTCGAGCGACTTCACCTGGCGCGCCACCGAACTGACTGCAGATGCTTCCCTCGCGGCAGCCGAAAAGCTTCCCGCCTCTACCACCTTTAAGAATGTCCTGACCTGCGTGAACTCATCCATCTAACGTCTCCGTGCCGCCATTGCAAACGGCGGATCATTATTGAGGCGTCGACCTGTCACGAACGACTTTCTGGTCTGAAGCTCAGCCAGCTCATTGCCATCCTTAGACGATGGATTGAGAGAGAACTGCAGCAACTCGGCCGTCAAGCGCTCCGACTGACACATCGCACCTTCTGACTCACTCTCCTGCGTCGGCGTCCGCGCGACGATTGCTCGGTAGTGTCCCCGTTATAGCAAATCAAACGCAAATGCGGGCAAGGGCAGACCTGAGCGGTGATGGCAGGAACCTCCACGTCACCCGCACTGTTCTAAGAATTATACAGGGGACAATACGCATTATCAGCGCGATAGGGAACCCATATTGAGAGGTCGGGCCGTTCGCGGGATAGCCGATCACGGCGCTCTCCAGGACACAAGGAATGTTTCGGCGGAGCGCGACGGGTCGTCGCCTGCGAAATGTTCCTTTCGAAGCGTCGGTCCAGCACGGCAGCGCGACGGATGGCATGCCGCGCAAACGGAAAAACGAACAGCCCAGCGAAGTTTGGCCGATTCGGCCCGAAATCGCAGAGCTGTTCGCCGCCTATCATCTGGACAACAGCAGGTAATTGCGGCTGAGGTCCGGCCCCACTTCTCCGTGGACTGTTACGCGAGTCAGGACACGAGACCTGCTTCGCGCGCCTTGATCTGCAGCGCGACATAGTGCGACCACACGCGACCCTGCGCGAAGCCACCGCCCGTTATCCACAGACCCTTCTGCGCAGTCGGCTTGTACATGTTGGCCATCTCGCCGGTGCTGTCCGTACCCCAGATCGGCCCGATCTTCTGCACAATCTCCTCGCCCAGCAGCTCCCGCACCACGTCCGTTGGCGGGTGATAGCCCGTCGCCGCCACCACCAAGTCCGCCTTCTCGATGTGCCCGTCCTTCATCAGCGCGCCTTCCGGCACGAAGCGGTCGAGGTCCTCGTAGTGAATCAGACCCACGTCGCCGCTGATAATGAGGTCCGAGCACCCCACATTCAGGTAATAGCCGCCGTGGTTGCGGCGAATCTTCATCTGGTGGCCGCCGTTCTCCGGGCCAAAGTCCAGCTTGAACCCCCGCGCCTGCAGGCCTTCAATCAGGTCTTTATCGATTTCAATCATGCGCTGCGTGGCCAGCTTGTACCCGCGCAGCAGCACCTCTGCCGTATTGCTGGTCGCGATCAGGTCGCAGTCCTCCAGCGGCAGATTCTCGTTGTAGTAGATCGCGTGGTTGATACTGGCCGCCTTCACGCTGAACACCGTCAGCGAGCCGCGCTGGATCATCTTCACGTTCGCGCCGTGACCGTGAAGGTCCTGAGCAATATCGTGCGCACTGTTGCCCACGCCGAGCACCAGCACGTTCTTGCCCTTCCAGGGCGCACCGCTCTCGAAGCCCTGCGCGTGGATCACCTTGCCCGCGAAGTCCTTCAGCCCCGGCACCTCAGGCATCTTCGGCTCGCCGACCACTCCGTTGGCGAACACAATGTGACGCGGATGCAGCACGCGCTCGGTGCCGTCCGCACGACGCACCCGCGCCGTCCACTCGCCGCGCGCTTCATCGTAGCGGCCCTGCACAAATGTGGTGTTGGTCCAGACGTTGCATTCCATCGCGACGGCATACGCCTCCAGCCAGTCACCCAGCATGTCCTTGGGCAGGTACTTCGGCCAGCTCGACGGAAACGGCATGTACGGCATGTGGTTCAGATGGATCTCATTGTGCAGCGCGAGCGCACTGTAGCGCTTGCGCCAGACATCACCGACCTTGGGCAACCGCTCGACGACGAGCGCATCCACGCCCAGCAGACGCAGGCGAGCGGCAATCGCCAGACCATTGTGCCCGCCGCCGACAATCAGCACCGCCGGCTCGCGGTCAGCGTACTCCTGTTCCTGTGCGCGCCGCTCACCCCAAGCCTGACCTCCAAAGGTGCGCTTGCTAGCGCCATCCGGACGCTTCTTGTCTACCGGCTCCTCGAAGCCCTTGAGCTCGCGCAACGTGGTGCTGATGATCCATGCCTTCTGTGTCTCGACGATCGGCAGCCGAAGAATACCTACGCAACGACCCACCGCCGTCTCGAACTGGAAAATGGCCTCGATGATCTCCACGCCGGCGCGCTTCACGCGCCGCGGAGGGGTGCGGCCTTCGGCAATCTTGAATGCGTTCGCCTGCACACGCGGCTGCTCGCGCAAAAGCGTCGACACAACCGCCTCCCGGGAATCCGATGGTGTCAGGTTCCACGTGAACGCGAACATATCCCGCCAGTGCGAGTCTTCAATGAACAGCCGCTCCAGCCCGGAACGGTCACCCGCGGTAAGCGCTTTTTCAAAAGACCCCAGCCACAGCGTCACGCTCTCCGCAGGCGTCAACGCACGAGCTTCCTCGAGTTGCGTTTCGGTCGTCGCATCGTACATTTCCAGTTTCCTCTTCCATTATCCCGGAGCAAAGCTTCCGTTGCAGATTGCACGGAACTTCCCGATGTCGAGGATTCTAGAAACCCACCGCCGCGCCAGCTAGATAATCACATGCGAAGGATCATTGCCCGTAGAGCTAAGATGAATCTGCCCAACGCTGGTTACACTCGTGTAACGAATTCGAAGCAATCGTGAAGACGGTGGTGATCGCGTTTCATAACCGCAAACGCTAGGAGATTTGTATGCCGCACTCATACGAGGCAAGCCAACTTCAACAGCTATGGGTAACCGAATCGCGCTGCAAGGGCAGCAAGCGTGGCTACTCAGCTGAAGACGTCGTGCGACTTTTGGGCTCGGTACAAGTCGAACACACCCTCGCGCGGCTCGGAGCGGAAAAACTCTCGGCGTCAATTGACGAACAGCCGTTCGTCAGCCAGAACATGAGCGCGTTCGTCGAAATGCAGCGGGCCGAGTTCGCGGCTGCGGAAACGGGCTTCACCGCTGTGAAGCACCAGCGCGAAGTGGGCACCGGCTACTTCGACGCCGCGACGCAGACGGTCGAGCGCAAGGCCTCGACCACGGCTCCGCACGGCTCGACGGAAGACGAGCAATTCTTCGACGAACGCGGGGCTTAGCGCATCGTCAATTTGAGGACAACCTCCCCGCGAACAGTTAGGCCACCTCCATTTGCCTCATCGTAAAATTCGAGGAAATAAGATTGTTTCCGACCTCGCCTGCTGATATTCCGGAAGATCGCATTAACGAAGTCAGGCTTCGCACTACCAATGTCGGCAAAGGTGTACATCACTGATAAGAGCGACGGGACTTACTGGACAGCTATGCAATCAGCGGAAGAATGAAATTGCCGGCAGGATCATCGACGGCTTCGTCGGCTATTACGTGGCACCCTTGCAGTACTTCAGTATCGCTGTTTCTATATCTCGAACCCGGCGTCGTGATTCACGCCATTTCACTTGACGAAATGGTCGACTCGGCGCGTGTTTCTACAAGGAAAAACTCTCGCGACTGCGAGCTTGGAGGAGCGTATGAAAACGAAGAAACTTTGGATCAGTCTTTGCATCCCTTGTCTAGCAGCTGGGCTTGCGCTAACGCCTCCCGCGAGGGCGCAGTCAACAGCCGAACAGGCGGCGCCTGCATCTCACAGCACACCGTCCAAAGAGGAAGCCAAAGCTCAACGAAAAGCTGAGCGAAAAGCCCATCGCGCAAAGAAAAACGCAGAACTGAAGGAGCTGGAAAAGCACGGATACAGTCCCGGTGGCAATCAGACTCAATATCCTCAAAACCTTCAAAATGCTCAACAGAAGTCTGAAGCCGAGCAAAGAATGAATAAGCCAGCATCGGCACCCTGATTGGGTCATGTTGAATTCTGTTCTTGCGCTGTAGGCGGGAGCCGATGGAAGAGCTCCCGCACGTCTATCACGTATCGTTCGTCCAAAGGCGCTGACGTTACCTTAGGTTCAACGGAAAGGAAAAGAGCATGATAATCGAGCTTGCCGATATCAGGATTCACGTTGATGAACAGGAGACCTTCGAGCGAACAATATCCCACGCGGTGCGGAATATTCTCTCAAAATCAACCGGCTTCTTGAGCTACGAGATTATTCATTCTATTGAGTCTCCTGATAGATACGTTCTGCGCGTATGTTGGGAGACGGTCGAGCACCACACACTCGGATTTCGCCAGTCTACGAATTACGAAGAGTGGCAAAAACTAGTTAGTCCGTTTTTTGCGCAACGCCCCCTCGTAGAGCATTTCGAGATGGTTTCGCGTTGACAGCTTTATTTGCGCGTGGACTGCGATTTAACCGTGTTGGAGCCGCTTAGTGAGCGACTCCAACACGGTCACTGACTCGATGCATTCACCTCTAGCCAGTCACACCCTAGCGTCGCATGAATTAGAACGAGCCTCCACTAGCACTGTCATCTTTGTCTGCACCTGATGTGGCATCAGCCGTCGCTCGTGAACGCTCGCTAACGCGAGCGAGATGGTGCTTTAGAACACGGCCAACTTCGGCATCAGGACTGTTGAGTACTACGCTGATATCGCACGACTCTGCGATGACTTGTGCCGCTTCATCCAGCATACGTGCGAGTTTGCTGTCATGCGACGATTGATTTATTTCTGCATTCGCCATTCCGGATCTCCTTAAGAAAGACTGTGGCATCAGTGCTGGGCAGCGTCGCACGCGAAGAGGCAACTGTCAATTGATGTGGACACTATGTGAGACCCTGTATTGCCCCGAGTCTTGCGTGCGGGAAAGCGAAGTCACCTGTATCTCCCGCGAGAACCGGACCGCTTTGAACTTATGAATTACAGATATAGGCAGATGCAGTAAATATGCATAATTCGGAGAAGCGTCTTTCCGCAATATCGCACCGGAGTCGTCGCAACCGTGTGATCGCGGAGATGTTTTGTGCTGCGCGTTCAAGATCATAAGATGGTCGCCGTTATCTCAGAATTCTGATGGGTCCCCCACATGCAGCTTTCGTGTCGCTCACGGAATCGCCCGTGCAGCAACCTGCCGCTGCCGGGCGGCGATTGTTAGCCTTTTTACATCCGCTTCCAAGACGACACCGCTCCTCAAAATCGATAGTGGCCGGAACAATGAAGTCGCGCTTCGGCATTCCGTGCGCCGCACCGCTTTTGCAACGGCGGGTGGCGACGAAGATAGCTCGTATCGAAACGCTTACTCACCTCACACACTTCATTGACTCCAACTTCATGCCTATTCATCCTTGGGGTACGTTGCGTAGCCGATTCAATGAGAAGGGGCGACCCGCAATGACGGCTTTCTTTGCCGCGCTTCTGGACGACGGCTTCCCAGGGACAGTCGTGGGCAGACTGGCCTGAGCATAAGCCGGGGCAAACCAACCTTATGGATCTACGTCTCCCAACGCCTGATCTGACCGACGGTGTCCGCATCGATCGGTATCACCATTGTGCATTCTGGGCCTCTCTCTCGCAGTGTACTAAGCACCCTGTGTGTGAACCTCCTTTGACTATTCCGACCGTCGAATCGACCCATCCTTCCGAGCTGTTGGTTAGACGGGGATGACACTCGAGAAACATCGTACGCGGCGACCTGCGAAGCGCTGCACGATGCAACGGAAGGTTCCCACCTGACGCAAAGGTCCCTGCCGCAAAAGGAGGTATCAGACCTGCGTGCCGCACACTAGAATTTTCTCTAACAGATCAACAAGTCCAACGGACAGTTGGTCTAAAGCGGTCGATAAACGAATAGTTTTTTGTCCGCACACCCGAGCTATTTCAGTTAATGGCCTACGGGCGCCCCCTTGGAGAGAGGAAGTTATGGCAACCGAACGCCGTTCTCTGAAAGAAGCAGTAGAGACATGGCTAACGCCGAACGGCGCAGTACCGATAGCTATCGAACTGCTGCGTCAACCGGGGCACCGCAGGTACGTAAAGATTGAAGCGAGTCGAGCGACCGAAGCGCTGTTCTTCTACTTTTTTCGCCACCCCGACGGTGCATGGCGCGTTTTTCCTCCCAATTGAGGGTCTCGGGACGCGCGACGCTGTATTCGCTCAGGCGTCAGCTTCGCTTCGGATTTTACGAGCGCGTTTCGGACACCAGACGGTCGCTTCTAGACTTGTGAGTCAGTGCGCTTCGCATAGGAGTAGTTAGGCATCTTACTGACCTGTTCGTAGTGTCCGTTGCCAACGACCGAGCCGACGGTTTCCTGCACGTTCAAGTGCGATAAGAGCTCCACGCACTGAACGTCGTCAGGAGTTGCTCAACGTTGCGCCGTTTGCGGAATACCGGTAGTGGAGCCACCATCCACGGGCAGAACTACACCGGTAATAAAACTCGCATCCTCTGAGAGAAGGAACGCGATAGCAGCGGCGACCTCATCTGGACGTCCCTCGCGGCCGAGAGGATGTGCGGCACGAATACGTTCAACGTCTGCTGGATCTGCGAACATCGGACCCGTCATTGGAGTACGGATAGTACCGGGTGCCACTGCGTTCGCGCGGATACCAAGTGGTGCGAGTTCGAGCGCCATTGCTCTGGTCAAGCCACAAACGCCAAATTTGGAGGCAACGTACCCGAGGCGGCTCTCGATGGCCATTATCCCAGCCGCAGAACTCACATTTACGATCGAACCTGCACTGTTCACTTCTGCAAGTGCTCGAGCAAAGTACTGACAGGTATTGAAGGTGCCATCAAGATTCACGTCGAGCACGCGGCGCCATACTTCGGGCTCAAAACTCAGAAGCCTCCCAACACCACGTACCCCAGCTGAATTGACCAATCCGAACAGGGCTTGCGATTGCCTCCCAGCGGTCGCGATCATTGACTCGACCTGAGCTCGGTTTGACACGTCCGCACAGACGCCAACTATCCGTCCGGCATGTTCGAATTCGCGCACCACCTTGTCTACTTCTTCGGAATTGACATCAGCGGCCACGATCGTCGCGCCTTCCGCGATGAGACGGCTCACACATGCCTTGCCTATGCCACTAGCTGCGCCAGTGACGATGACAGTCTTTCCATCGAATCGATTCATTACAGTCTCCAGAATTCGAGTACCCATCGACGCGTGAGGCGAAACGCCGATTCCTGGCCGTGGTCAAGACCTCTTTCCCTATCGACCAAGACGGATAAACTTCAAAACAAAGCTTTGGACTGGTCTCCTACGCCGGATGAAGCGGCTTGAATGACCGTTTGTGGTTTATTTTATTTGATCGTGCGTTCAGGCAGTAGCCGGCAGAATTGGCATGTACTTATGTATCGGGAGCATGAATCGGCGAGTCGGAGAGAATGAACAACTCGCTCAATTGGCTTTCGATCTCGCGCGCTAGTCGCGCGTTGTGCGGCCGAACAACTCATCATCGCGAACGAGCGCCCGCGCCATCTCGGTTTTTAATAGCTACGCCGCGTAAAGAAAACGCCACGACGGAATCAGCATACGCCCCCCTTAGCTCGGGCGTTTGCCCATGAGCCTGGTGCCTTCGCGGGCAGCCTGGCGCCCGGCCGCCGAGGTCTGCGTAATTCTGCTCACCGAGCAGTGTAGCTGGGTGCGGCACGTGCGCGAGGCGCTGGGGCAGATGAACCACCAGCTTGCAGCGGTGCTCGCCGATGTGATGGGAATGACACGGCAGGCGATCGTCGCCGGCGAGTGCAACCCATAGGTGCTCGCCCGCCCCCGCCACGGCCGCGCGAAGGCAAGCGCCACCGAAATCAAACCGGCGCTGACGGGCAATTCGCGCGATGGGCACGTGTTCGTGCTCGGTCTGGCACCGGCGATGTTCGACAGTCTCGCACAGCGCATCCTCGAATGCGACGCGAAGATCGACGCGCTGCTAGCACCGCTCGGACGCCACGACGTCACGGCAGTTGGCCCCCGCAAGCTGCGCGGGGGTGGACCTCACGCGTATCAGCGACCGGTTGGTCACACCGCCGTGATGGCGCTCCTCTCGGAGATCGGATCGGGCCAGATCTGAGCCGATTGGCGAAATTCAAGCACTTCAGCTCGTGGTGCGAGCTGTATCCGGGTACAAAGATTAGCGGCGGCAATATACTAAGCGCGCGCACCCGACGCTCCGCCAATCGGGCACGGCGCTGAGGCTTACGGCCGTGAGCGTCACCCAACGACTTTGCGCTCGGCGCGCATTATCGGCGCCTCTGCGACCGAAGGACCGTAGCCCATTTCGTGGCTATTCGACCGCCTTCATCATGTCCTCCACCACCTTCTTCGCATCTCCGAACACCATCATCGTCTTGTCCATATAGAACAGTTCGTTGTCGAGACCAGCGTAGCCCGCCGCCATCGACCTCTTATTAACGATAACCGTCCGTGCCTTGTACGCTTCCAAGATAGGCATACCCGCGATCGGCGATTTGGGATCAGTTTTCGCCGCCGGATTCACAACGTCATTCGCCCCAAGCACCAGCACCACATCCGTCTGGCCAAACTCACCGTTGATGTCCTCCATCTCCTCCACCATCTCGTAAGGTACCTCGGCTTCGGCCAGTAGTACGTTCATGTGCCCCGGCATTCGCCCCGCGACGGGGTGAATCGCATACCGCACGTCGATGCCCTTCTCCACGAGTTTGTCGGTCAGCTCCTTCAACGCGTGCTGCGCGCGCGCCACGGCAAGACCATACCCCGGCACGATCACGACGCTCTCTGAATTGCCAAGCATGAACGCGGCATCATCGGCGGAACCGGACCTCACCGGCCGTTTCTCCGCAGACACGTTCGCGGTCGCACCACCCGACTCACCACCAAAGCCGCCGAGAATCACGTTGAAAAACGACCGGTTCATCGCCTTGCACATGATGTATGACAGGATCGCACCCGATGAACCCACGAGCGAACCTGCGATGATTAGCATCGGATTGTTCAGCGAAAAGCCAATGCCGGCTGCTGCCCAGCCAGAGTACGAGTTGAGCATCGAAACGACCACCGGCATGTCCGCGCCGCCGATAGGAATGATGATTAGCACACCGAGCCCGAACGCGATGACCGTCATGATGATGAACGGCAGCCACGAGTCCGTCAGCATAAAGATCACGCCGAAGCCGACCATCGCGATGGCGAGCAGCAGGTTGATCCAATGTTGTCCCGAATATCTGACGGGAGCCCCCTGAAACAACCGGAACTTGTACTTGCCCGAGAGCTTACCGAATGCGATGACCGAACCCGAGAACGTTATCGCGCCGACAAACGTGCCGATGAACAGCTCAACGCGATTCCCGTACGGAATCGGCACGTCGGGCGCAGCGAGTCCGAACGCGTACGGCTCCGCAACCACCGCGTACGCGATACAGACAGCCGCAAGACCAATCAGCGAGTGCATCGCCGCAACAAGTTCAGGCATTTTGGTCATCTCGACTTTCGCGGCGACGTACGCGCCCGCACCGCCACCGACGATTAATGCCGCGCATAGCAACGAAAGCCCAAGCGTCAGATTCGCTTGCAGATAAGCAGCCTGCTTCACGATCAGCGCGAGCGTCGTAAGAATGGCGATAGCCATGCCAACCATGCCGAAGGTATTGCCAATGCGCGCGACCTTCGGATTCGACAAGCCCTTCAAAGCTTGGATGAAACACACCGAGGCAACGAGATACAGAAGTGTGACGACATTCATGCTCATTTAGACGCACTCCTTGCTCGTGACCTTCTTCGATGCCTTCTTCTTGAACATTTCAAGCATTCGCCTCGTGACAAGAAAGCCGCCGAACACGTTTACCGCTGCGAGCAGTACGGCGAAGGTGCCGAAGGCCTTGCCCGCGACGCCGACCGTGAGACCCGCCGCGAGCATCGCGCCGACGATGACGATCGCCGAAATCGCGTTGGTCACGGCCATGAGAGGTGTATGCAGCGCGGGGGTGACGTTCCAAACTACGTGATAGCCGACATAAACGGCCAGCACAAAGGTGATTAAGTTGATCACTGTGTGATTGATGACATCCATGTGCGTCTCCGTGTCGGCGTCAGGCCGGCGCTCGGGCGATCTGTCCGTCGCGGCACTGGAGCGTAGCCGCGACGATGTCGTCCGCAAGGTCGATGTTGAGGGTACCTTCCTTCGTCAGGATGAGCTTCAGGAAGTCGAGAAGATTGCGTGCGTAGAGCGCGGAGGCGTCGGCTGCGACCATCGAGGCGAGGTTCGTGTGGCCGACGATATGCACGCCGTACCTCATTACCACCTGGTCGACTTCTGTGAGAGGGCAGTTTCCGCCTTTCCTGCCTTCGAACTCAGGACCGCGTCCAGCGGCGAGATCGACGATCACAGAGCCAGGCTTCATGTGCTTCACCGTTTCCACCGAAATCAACGTCGGCGCGGGACGCCCCGGAATCAATGCTGTCGCGATGACGATGTCCGCCGCCTTCGCCCGCTCATGCACTTCCGCCGCTTGCCGCATGAGCCAGCTTGGCGGCATCGGCCGCGCATAGCCACCAACACCTTCCGCAGCCGCGCGCTCCTCATCCGTTTCGAACGGCACGTCAATGAACTTCGCACCGAGTGACTCGATCTGCTCCTTCACGGCCGGTCGGACGTCTGACACTTCGACCACCGCGCCCAGACGCTTAGCCGTCGCGATCGCCTGCAGGCCCGCGACGCCCGCGCCAAGCACCAACATGCGTGCCGCCTTGACGGTGCCGGCGGCGGTCATCAGCATCGGCATGAAACGCTGGTAATACTGGCAGGCCATCAGCACCGCCTTGTATCCTGCGATGTTTGCCTGCGACGAGAGAACGTCGAGGCTCTGCGCACGGGTTGTGCGCGGCGCTGCTTCGAGTGCGAAAGCGGTGACGTTAGCAGCGGCGAGGCGCGCCGTGTTCTCGGTGTTGAAGGGATCGAGCATGCCAACGAGCACGGCGCCCGGATTGAGCATCACCAGTTCCCTATCGCTCGGCGATTGCACCTTTAGGACGATCTGAGCGGAAAAAGCCGTAGCAGCGTCAACGACATCAGCACCCGCCTGAACGAACGCGTCGTCGATATAGTTTGCCGCCAAACCCGCACCACTCTGAACATGAACGTGATGTCCTTGCGCGACTAGTTTTTGGACAGTCGCGGGCGTGGCTGCGACGCGTAGCTCATGCTGTTGAGTTTCCTTTGGTATTCCTATCTTCACAGTTTATTACTCATCTCAAGTAAGTTCGTGCGACTAACGCCTCGGAGGTGCCGCACTCGAAGCCATCACTATTGACGAGCCGTGATCGCTAGGAGTCGGTATCGTGCACCCTCTGCGTTTCCCGCGGCGATGGCGTTCCCAGGCCTCTCGCCATACCGCTGAAACGTTGATTGGAGCGGGCCTTGGCAGAAAATTGCTATCCATCGTCGATTGCAACCAATGTGCAGGTAGGTGCCTTTATGTACCTGCTTCGAGCAAGTGCGGTATTTTGAGGGCGATCGACTCAGAGCGAAAGCTTGTGACATCCAACCTTATAGCCTGCAGTTATGTCATAGGAGTTCCGCACTGATGTCGCTGCGATATCCGACTTGCGTTATGGAGACGACCTGCTTCGACCTCAGGGAGCCGCCGGGCTCAAGAGGATTTCGACGAGAAGCGCGATATTGAATAGCGAAGAGATAAACCGCCTCTGGGACGGCACACCGAGAAGTTATTTCCAAGTCTTGACCGACCCTCGCAAGCACTGGCTGGTGGTTGCCTCTTGGGGATCAAGAACGAGGCAGGCCGTCATCGACTCCGATAGGAGTGGCTCAGCCAGACCTCAATTGACCCAATTCCTGTGCATGTCTTGCTCGGCGAGTTGTATCCACCGAGCAGGGCGAATCCGCCCAAGTCTACGTATCTATTGTGGCTAGCGTGACAGCTGCAATGACGCGCCCGCCGAGCCATCTTTGGACGCTCTGACAGCGGCGATAGTTACCCCCCGTTCGACAATAACCTGTGGTTATATCGGATGTCGCCCTAATCTAGTTATGGGTCGCCTAAAAACCTAGACTGACAGCAAACAAGCGAGCTACTTGACGAATCATTCGCGAACAGCGGAGCCGAGCATTGAAAGTAGATTAAGCAGCCAAGGTAGGAGACATCTTTACGTATGACCCTACACTTCGCATAAGGGTTTTTACTAGTGCCGGATAACTCTCCAGCAACTAGCGGTTTACTGCCGATGAGGGCATTAGTTTTCGAGGAGCACCAACTACAACCGGTAGGGCCGGCCGGAGGTTCTTGAGATAGTGCTTGCCAATTCGATGGTCGCGCACAGATCACCGCTGACGGTCGGTAAGCGACAAACGAGGTCTTGAAACGGAGAGGCCAGTTCTTACACGAGAATCATTACGAATCTCAACGAGAACAATATACATCCCAGACAGGATGAGTTCGAGGCGTAGCATGAAGATGGCACCGAAAATGAAAATTAATAGTTCACGCCTTATCTACATGCTTATTAACTTGAACCAAAAAATTAAATACAGTGATTCGGCGCCGGATTCCGTGTGTGGCGACATTAATCGAAAGATCGCACACAGGAAGGAGGAGTAAGCACTGCAATCTGCACACGACCAAAACGTGGGTGCAAATCCCGTCAAGATTTCTGCTTTGGAACAGACGACACTCCTTCGGAATGTCCTGCAGAAATTAGTTGACTCGTGGTTTTCGTTTGACCGGAAGCCACAGAAGGTTCGCAGGCATTTTAGTGGGTTCTACAGCGATAACTATCGATCTGGAAAATCGATAACTACAGACTTGAACCGCCTGTTCGAAGATCTGGGGGATCTAACGCTGGTCAGGTCGTCGCGACAGGCACGATTGCCGATGACTGCCTCGCGCTCGGTGTGCGCCCCGATTTCGCCAAGCCGACGAGGAAGCTAAAATATTCTATCTGGCGTCGGAAATATCGAGGACAGGACCGTTTGAAAGCGCGACGAGTGGATCGTCTACATACGGCCGCGACGCGCTGCAACGGATCCACGGTTCGACGGCCGAAGTTAGACGCTGGCCAGTCTCGCCCTACTCTGTCACAGCGGGTCAGACGAAAGGCCTTAGTCTTGTTACCCGCAGGTGTGTGACCGCAGGACACCAGGTTAAAGTGGATGCAATGCCATGTCGATCTTAGCGATGCAGGATAGCACTAATCTTGAGACAAACGATTCTGACCAAGGCGTAGGTATCGCGACGTCTAGACTGTCGATGGATCCTCGCAAGCTGCTGTATATGGTTACTGCCATTGAAGAGGGTAGCTTTTCGAAAGCGGCGAAAAAGTTGGCAATATCTCAACCGGCTTTGACGAAGTCGATGGATCGCCTCGAAAGTGATCTTGGCATGAAGCTGCTTTGCCGTGCGCCGACCGGCATCGTGCCCACCCCGCTGGGCGAACTTGTCTACTCACACGCGAGACATATTAGAGATGAAATCGGTCTCGCGGAGATGCGCCTTCGCAGCGATTCCGCACCGACAAATGTCGTGACGATTGGCACATTACCTAGCCTCGCAAGCCGGGTGCTGCCTCTCGCGGTTGCTCGTTGGAGGGAGCACGCTCCGGACGTCATGTTGCGAGTGGTAGAGAGGCGCCAAATCGATCTGTTATTGGGACTGTTTCGACGAGAATTTGACTTTATCATCGCTCGGACCGAGTTTTTTGACATCTTTCCGGAAGGACTGAAACAGCGGGTACTCTTCCGTGATCGGCTCTGCGCGTTCGCACGGCCCAACCACTATCTGTTTGGATTGGCCGAACTGACATGGGCAGATCTCGCACAATTCCCATGGGTTAGCCCGATGGTCGGGTGGCATCAGCGAGCAGTATTTGAGAAACTTGTCGAAGCCGAAGGCGTTCCACCGCCACAACAGTTCATCGAAAGTGGTTCCATTGAGTTTGCGAAAACGTTGCTCATAGAAAGTAACCACCTAGCCCTCCTCCCCGCCCACTCTGTAATTGCCGACGTAAAGGAAGGTCGCATCAAGGCGTTGCCGATTACTTTTCCAGCACTGAAACGGAACATCGCGGTCATTTTTCGCGAAACGGCTCCATTGAACGAAGTGCATCGCACCTTTATCACCTACTTGGAAACAGTTGGTAAGGAGCTCTGTTCCGATCCATAACTTGTCCATTGAACCAGATGAATTGCACCGGATTCGCCGCGATGGATCTGAGTACTTCCATTTCAATGGAGGCCCCTGCATGTAGTCGGCAGTCCCACTGCCTTGCGGCAGCGGGGCCCGACGAACGCAGCATGAGACTTTCACTGCACTGCTCTTGAGCACAGCGTCAAGCGTCGTGCTGACGCCGCTCTCGCCAACTGCGCGAGCCATTCGCAAGCATCACATCGTTGATTCGCCTCATCGTGGGGACAAAGGCCGCTTTCTTTGGACAATCACCCAGCTTCGCGGTTCGACAAGTCCCGGGCTGAGCACGTGGTTGGGCGTGCTCACACTTTGTCTGACCAAGCGACATTAGACCTACTCGCGACGTCCGGCCTCGATGACATTTGACAAGGTGCCGATTCGTGAAATTTCGATTTCAACGAAGTCGCCTGGCTTCATAAAGACCGGTGGATTTCTGAACGCACCGACGCCACCCGGAGTCCCCGTCGCAATAACATCACCAGGCGAAAGCTCGCAGACGGAAGAAACATACTCGATTAGGTCGGGAATCTTGATCGCGAGATCGGAAAACTGGGCACGCTGCATCTCGAGACCGTTTAGCCGCGTGACTATTGTTTCGCTGTCGATATTGGGCATCTCGTCTACCGTCACCAGCCACGGACCAATCGACCCACTACGGTCAAAGTTCTTGCCCGCCCAGTACTGGCTCGTATGTCGCTGATAGTCCCGAATTGAACCATCATTGAAGCACGTGTACCCGGCAACATAGTTCATCGCTTCCCTGGCGGAAATGTGATGGCCCCGTTTGCCGATAACGATTGCAAGTTCACCCTCAAAATCGAAACGGTCGGACACCCTCGGAGCAATTAGCGGTTGGCCGTGACCGACCACCGAGTTTGGATGACGCGTGAAGATCGCGGGATGCGCAGGGACGTCCCTGCCAGTTTCGATAATATGACTCAAATAATTGAGCCCGACGCAGATGATCTTGTCCAAGTCGACCGGCGGGAGCAGCACTACCTCATTGAAATTGCGAGCCTGCGCACCGTGAAAATCTCCCATAGAACCACCGCTGGAAGCGAATTCCACAACGTTGGGAAACGCTGCGCGCAGAGTAGCGCTTGCATCGAGGATGGTATTCCCATCGACGAGCCCATAAGAAGTGACGCCGTCTGGAAGGACGTAAGAAGCCAAACGCATGATTACCTCATCAGTATAACTAACTATATATTAAGAAAAACGGCAGTGCGATCGCCGATCTATCGGAGCGAGACGAACAGCACACACGACTTGCTTCGAACTACGTTGCGAACTCCGCCACGCGAACCAACTGAGGGCACATATTTCGCGGCTGCGATCACCCAATCAAAAGAGACTATCGGTTCTTGTTTTGGCTCAGGCTGTAATCTGGCGTCGGATGTGCCGGCCTATCTCCAGGTCTGCGCATGAAGGCGCTCCAGGCGTACGCTGATACTGTTCAGCTTGTGAACTGCACGACACTTTCAAGGAGGCGATTTTTAAGCCAACGTGAAATATGCAGGGAAATCGGGTTGCTTCATCTTCTTGACGATCTCGAATCGTTCGGCCCACCGTCGCTCAGCCTCAAGAATATGCTGCTCTAACTTTTTGGCCGCCAGTTCCGCGCGCCCCTGGAGAACCATGTCCAGGATTTCCAAATGCTCACCGAAAGCATCTTCAACATGCAGGTGCTCGATAAGAGCCTCCTGCAATAGCTTTCCTGAGTTCTCGACGGCCGAGTTGCTGAGCCAGCGGGTCGGCTCGAACAAGACATGAGTTCGCGCCAGCGCGAGCCCGATTTCGGTATTCGGACAGTGTGACAGGAAGTCAATGTGCAAATCCTTTTCCGCATCGTACAGCTCTGCTCCACTGAGCCGATTTGACGTAGACCAATCGGCAAGCCTCCCCCTAATTGCACGCACCAATGGCTCCGGCGCACAGGCGACCGCTCCTAGCAGCGCCGTAGGCTCCAGCAGACGTCGTATTTCAAGAAGATGCTTGATTCGGTCGGGGGTTACCTGATTTGCAACCCAATGGCCCCCGCTATTCTTGGACAGAAGGCCGCTACTGTGCAAGCGGGCCATTACTCCGCGAACCACGGTTCTGCTAATGTCAAAATGTGCGGCGATTCCTTCTTCCGTCACGCGAATTGACGCGTAAAGGATCTGCATAGCCAACTCGCGCTCAATCTCCTCGTACAGACTTTGCCACTGTGGAGGAGCAGTGACGTCGACCTTTTCGAGATGCGCTGCCCGACCCAAGCCTTCCGGAGAATCTTGCCCCTCGAGACCTGGAACACGGTATCCCCGGCCATCATTCGGCACAATCAGTCCGTCGTCGCAAAGCGCAGCGAGTGCCAGTCGTGCCGGAGAGCGACCGATTTCGAATGCCCTTGCAAGATCGGACTCCAGGAGTTTTTCTCCCGGCTTGATCTTTCCCTCTTGAATCATCGCGCGCAATGCATCATACGTACGACCTTGCGTAGTCCCAGCCTGATGCCGGTCCGTTGCAGAGCTAGCGTTGCGCGCCCCCTCTTTCGACGCCTCCCGGATCTCGGCTGAAGAAGAGCGTTGCGCGCCGTCGGCCGAGGTGCGCCCACCGGTCTTCTGCGTTTCACTCTGCTCAAGGGAGGATTGACTCATCTCGATTGCGTCCGTCTAGGTGATGTCGATTAGAAGGTTTGGGCTAATGAACCGGGTAAGCACGGCCGACGAATAGCTGCAACAAGCGAGTACCCAGGACATTCAAAATGCCGCAGATTAGTGTTCGAGGCACCACAAAGTCGTACCCCATTTGGAATTCAGCAGAGATCTACGTCAGTATCGACGAGTCGATCTTACGAACGTCCGTGCACCCTGTCAGTGCCATTGTAATACGGAGTTCGTTCTGCAATATCCTGATCACTTGAGCTACACCTTCCCGTCCCCCACAAGCAAGCCCATAGGCCCATGCCCGCCCGATGAGGCAGGCGTCAGCGCCGCTGGCCAATGCCCGAAGGATATCGACCCCGGTGCGAATTCCTCCATCAACCAGAACAGGAATCCTTCCAGAGACCTGCTGCGAAATTTTCGGAAGCATCGAGATCGTCGAAGGCGCGCCGTCCAGTTGCCGCCCTCCATGATTCGAAACGATGATACCGTCGGCCCCGGCACGAACCGCTTCCTCTGCGTCAACTTGGTCGAGAACACCTTTGACTACGATTGGCCCGCTCCAATGCGAGCGTACCCATTGCAAGTCGTCCCACGTCAGCTTTTGTTCATAGTTCTTGAGAACCCAGGAACTGAAATTTGCCAGCGCTTCAGCCTCCTTGATGCCTGGCGCGAAGTTTCCGAAGCTGTGAGGCCGCCCTTTCAGCATCACGTTGACAGCCCATTTCGGATGAGTCAACGTGTCCCAGGCGAGCTTGATGAATCGCGCGACGCCAGGATCCCCTCGAAAGCCCGTACGATAGTCGCGGTACCTCGGGCTCGGGACGGGCAGGTCAACCGTGAAGACAAGCACGGGGCATCCGACATCTCGTGCGTGATCCAGCAAGTTGGCCATATATCCGCGGTCTTTGATCATGTACAACTGAAACCAGGGCGGCGTCCCGCTTCCTGATCGCACTTCGTCAATGCCACAGATTGAGAGGCTCGAGAGGCAAAAAGGCAGACCTGCATCGCGTGCGGCAAGTGCTGCCTGGACCTCTCCGCGTCGGTCATACATTCCCGCGAACCCCACCGGACCAAGAATCAAGGGCAGGGCCATCTGTTGCCCGAACAACGTGGTTCCCAAGGTGCTCGTGGATACATCACACATGACGCGCTGGCGCAACGATATCTGCCGCAGGTCTCGTTCGTTTGAGCGGAGCGTATCTTCGCTCATCGCTCCTCCCTCAATGTAGTCAAACATAAACCGCGGAAGCGCTTTTAAAGCCCCTTTCCGAAAATCTTCAATGTCGACCAGCTTTTTCAGACGGTTCATCGTGTCTAAATATCTTAGTGATTCGTAGGTAGCGAATTGAGGGCGACCCGTTCAAGCAACCAGCGATTCCAGAAGCCTCACGCCATAGAATGCCTGGTTACCGTGGACGATGACACGAGAACTTCAAGGCAACGCATTTGAAGATTGCGTTGAGTCAACCACGCCCCGCTGAACGCGCGGCGCACGCACAAAGACCAGTACCAGCAACGCCCCAGAGGCGGCAATCAGCCCCGTAAGCATGAATGCACTGCGGAAATCACCCGACCACTGAACAAGATAGCCAGTCAACAGTGGCGCCACAATCCCTGCGAGATTTGAAACAAAGTGCACAAAACCACCAATGGCTCCCACACGTGCTTTCTCGACTGTATCAAGCACAATCGCAAAGTAAGTGTTGTAGGTGGCCGCCATAAAGAATGCACCGAGTGACATCAGGACGACCGCGCTTGTTGCGTCTTTGACGGTAGCCATCAACGCAATGCAGATGGCTCCCGCTGCCAGACATGTGGTCAAGATTAATTTTCGGGAGAAAATCGCTCGTCCAGTGAGCCTGAACAGGAGGTCGCTAACAAGCCCTCCGATGATCAATCCAACGATGTTGCCTACCCACGGAAAGACCGTTGCCACCGCCATCGACTTGATCGACAGGCCATGCGCGGTGGTCAGATAGCTTGGAAACCACGTCAGGAAGAAGAACTGCACATAGGCATATCCGAAGAAGGCATACGCTGTGGTAATTGTCGAGGGCTTCAGGAGGTAGTACGCGAGGGACTTCTGTGCTATCGGCGATTCAACCGTTCCAGAGCGGCGGCTATTTTCTTCAGATTGTTCGCCGGAACGCGAAGGGCGGTCAGCTGCGAACGCTGCCCAGAGTAGAACCCATAGCACTCCTAAAATAGCAATCGAAATAAAAGCGAAATGCCAGCCTTCCCGAACTGCCAGGAATCCTACGACCGGACCGGCGAGCGCCGCGCCCAACGGCATACCGGCATTTGAGATTGCGATTGCCGTTGCTTGCTGCTTCCTCTCAAACCAGTTTGAAACCAGCTTATTGATGTTCGCAACGAAGGGGCCCTCCCCCATTCCAAAGAAAATTCGGATGGTCACAAGGGCTACGAGTGAAGTAGCCGTAGCAGTGAGTCCGCAGAACAGTGACCAGAACAGCATGGCCCCGATCAATACCCTTTTCGGCCCTATACGGTCAGAGAGATAGCCGCCGACAAAACAAAGGGGCGCGTACCCAATGAAGAAGCTGCTTAATACGATCCCCAAATGTGATGGATCGAGCTTTAGGTCCTTTGCGATCAGTGGCGCTGCAATCGAGAGCGCAGCGCGATCGAGGTAGCTGATAGCTCCTCCCAGACACAACAAAGACACAACTATCCAGTGCTTCCTCACCTGCATCACGCTTGTCTCCTTCGTTATGGTGCGATCAACGGTGGATTCCGCTGTACGATTCTTTGTACATTGGACCCAATGTGCAAAACATCGTACGCGTGAGGTGGCATCGTGTCAACGACTCTCTCAAACACTGCGGCGTTCGTTGGCACTCTCGCGGAAAACTAGTCGAGGTCAAACTCGTCAGCCTGTTGATGAGCGATCTGCTCTGGTCGTTGGCAGTTGCATGTGCGCCGACGCTCGTGAAGTTCAGCCCAGAAAGGGACGCTCGGTCCATTTGAACAGTGGTGTTGGCACCGGGGATTGACTGAAGGCATATTGAAAGGTCACTATGCGGCGCAACGCGCGAAGTATCGCCTTGCTGTCCTCCGTCAAGCGCTCAACGTCCGACGCGTGCCCGAGCACGTGTACCGCCGCATTCCCAGTTCGCAAGATAGCGGCTCGATTACATCCGATGCAGATCCGATTGCATCAGCGTCGACGGAACCACAATGACTGAAAACACCGCACGCCAAAGAACATGGCGAACAGGAGGATTGCCGCTAGCGGATCGAGAATGGCCAACGACTCCAGTACGCCCTGCCGGGGGCGCATCGGAATCCAGCTCAAGGCTCCCAAGAAGCCGAGCCGAGATCAGGCGCCTGGACGTCATCGCCACGTTTCCCGCAACCCGCTTCGGCACGCGGCTACGGTAACGAGAGGTCTCGCTCTGCCAGGCTGCATTCAGGTGCCTCGCGGGGGGCACAATAAGCACCTGGATCTGAAGCGCGATGCGCAACTTGATCTAGGCACGCTCGCCAGATGAAAGAGGCACCCTATCGCGATGCCCCCCAGCTACACTGAAACGTCAGCATGTCGAGATATGCAACAGACCTCGGGTAGGCTATGACCCAAGGTCGTCCAACCTATGCGCCTAGCGACGGACAACCAAGTCAATCATAGTGCACCTGAGAACTCGAGTCCGCGAAGTCCCGGATAGCCTGCTTGCCAATGCCCGAGTGCGCGCCCGCGACATGCACTGAAAGCGCGTCTATCGACCCGCCCGCCCCCTGGTCAGCAAAACATGAGATTCGCGCACGAGCATACCTCCCAAGATTGAGCATATGCTTTAACGAAAATATCCTTCTTAGGGGAATAGCGTAGATATCCTCGATCGAGAATAGCAGGTATAGCCGAAGGCCCCACCGCATTCAATGCGGCGGTCCCTTCAGCCATCCCGACATGGATGGTTCCGACAGACTCTCGGGTTGCGGCTCTATCTTCGCCACCGCACCGGACTGTCTCAACCCTACCCCGTGGTAGTCCGGATTTCCCCAGCGCGCCACCGGTCTCGCCCGTCCGCGCTAGCGGTCACCACCGAAGCTCTTCAGTCGGAAGAGGCGGCCCTAACGTCGGTGACAGTGTGCGCAGTCGACGTGTGACATAGCATGTATATCACTGGGTAAGACCTACATCGAGGTCAATCAGGAGGAAAACACGAATGTCTATCGGACGCTACAAAAACTCTCAAATGGCACGTGAGATTTTTCTACAGATTTTTATGTAATGATTTACGCAGGCATGTGAGGGAAGCTCGAATGCCGCGAACGAATTTCGTGACCCTCCTCAAATGGTCCTCCTTCGCGCCCTTGGTCAGCCATCAGCTTGACTTCATCAGCCGCCGGCGCGCCTGGCACCGGGCGTCGGTGCCGCTGAACATGCATGATGGCGTTGCTGTCTCACTGATGGGATGCGACGGCTTGCCCTGAGATCTCTTCCGGGCCGGCCTGAGGGAATGAAGTTCGATGGCGCAGGTATCCCGAAGAACCTTCATGACGCGGCGTCGGCGGCCGACGCCTTCAATGGCACAAGCTTGCATGTCTAGATACTGACGTGAGCTGGCTAGAGGCCTCGAGGCTTCGATTATGGATAGCTTTATGGATAGCGGCCGGCAAGCACACTATCGCCATTTCACCACGGAGCGATGTTGGCAGTCAGCTCTCGAAGGACGACTGACTTGACGACCTTCGCGCTGACAACCTAGGGATGACTGTAGAGTTATGTATTGATGTACACGCACTTCGAATACAGGTACGTGTCTAGGTGCGCGCGACCTCCCTTCGCACCGTAACCACTCAGCTTTGTTCCGCCAAATCCCACGAGTGGATCGATCAAGCCATAACAATTAACCCACATTACGCCAGTATGAATGCCTTTAACTACCCGGAGTGCCTTCGAGATGTCGCGCGTCCAGACTGCGCCGCCGAGGCCATACTCGGTATCGTTTCCTAGCGCGATCGCTTCCTCGACGGTGTCGAAGGGAATGACCGATAGTACGGGACCGAAAATCTCTTCGCGGGCAATCCTCATCTCGTTATGGACGTTCGTGAACACCGTCGGCGAAACGAAATATCCTTCAGCGAGCGACCCGCGTAGGCGCTCGCCACCGCAAACAAGCTTGGCTCCTTCATCTGCCCCGATCTGGACGTAAGACATCACTTTTTCAAGCTGTGCGCTAGAAATCAAAGGACCAAGCTGAGAGTTCGGATCAAGGCTGTGGCCCACTCGGATCGATTTCGCGAAGATGGCGACACGCTCGCAAAACTCCTTTACGATCTCTCGCTGCACGAACACACGCGTTCCCGCAAAACAGATCTGCCCCGAGTTAGCGAACACGCCCATCGCCGCTCCCTCGACTGCTCTATCCAGATCAGAATCGGCGAAGATAATATCGGGAGACTTGCCTCCGAGCTCCAACTGGAGCTTTTTTATATTTACAGTAGACGCCTCGATAATTTTCCGGCCGGTCTCAGTGGACCCCGTGAATGCAATGCGATCGACATCGGGATGTCGCGCTAGTGCGGCGCCTGCGACACTGCCACGTCCGGTTACGACGTTGACTACTCCCGGCGGGACGCCTGCCTCGTGGAGAAGTTCGACGGTACGCAGCACACTGAGCGATGCATCCTCAGCAGGTTTGAGGACCACTGTGCAACCGCTTGCCAAGACTGCACCGATGAGCCACCACTGGCTGCCCAACGGGCCATTCCACGGGATGATCC